>NC_022444.1:1778329-1804047 GCF_000468495.1 Megalodesulfovibrio gigas DSM 1382 = ATCC 19364 | reverse complement strand
TTGGAAGGGGAGCGCGCGAGCGGAGAAACCTTTTGCAAAAGGGTTCCCCGCTCGCACCTCTTTTTCAAGGATACCTTGCGCTGGCCCGTCGGCGCGGCCGGGTACTGCACGCAAAAAAGGCCGGGCCTTCCAGAGGAAAGCCCGGCCTTTGAATCGGAACCTGTGTGGCCTAGACGCAGCCGGTGGGCTTGGGCAGGCCAGCCATTTTGCAGGCGCCCTTGCCGGGGCCGGAGGGGAACAGTTCGTAGATCTGCTTCAGCTTGAAGCCGGTGACCTTGGAGAGGATACGCACCATGGGAGCGATGCCGTTCTTCTTGTAGTAGTCCTGCAGGAAGTCGATGACCTTCTGGTGGTCTTCGGTGAGTTCCTTGATGCCTTCGGACTCCTTCACGTAGTCAACCCACTCGGGGCTCCAGTCTTCAAAGCGCTGCAAGAAACCGTCTTCATCCACTTCAAAAGACTTGCCGGCAAATTCGACAGTTGCCATGTAGGGTCCTCCTTAGGACGCTGGATTGGTTAGGAGACGACGTCGCATCTTGTCACCAGTGCAACGTCATGCTGCCTCGACACTGTATGGTCTGGCCCCAATGCCGGGACCAAGAACACGTAGCAAAGAACCTCGGGAAGGCGCGCATGGCGTGGCACCCGGTGCCTCCCCCCCGCCTGCGCCGCATGCATTCTCGCTCGAACACAATCGCGCCGCAGTCATGGGTATTTACTGGCAGCACGGCGCAATTGTCAACGAATTTGTGAGAGCGGCCACATGTTCGCCATTTACCTGCAACCAGCTTTTATTCCACAGAATCCTTTCCGTCCTCCAACTGCAGCAGGGTTTGGGCGGCGAAATCCAGTCCGGCATCCAAGGCTACGGCGGCGCGCAGCAGCTCGCAGGCCTCCTCCGTCAACCCCATATTTTTCTTACATAATCCAAGGTTGGCCAAGTCGATGGCCGAGCCCTTGTCCAGCCGCAGGGCGGCCTCGAAATCGCCGGCTGCAGCCTCGAACTGTCCCTGCTTGAATCGCGCCACACCGCGCAGGTTGAAGTACTCCTTCACCTCGTCAGTCAGGGCCAGGGCGCGGTTGAGGCAGGGCTCGGAGCCGGCCCAGTCCTCCAGCAGAGACCAGACATAGCCCTGATAGAACGCTGCCAGGGCGCGGGCCTCATCGTCCGGCTGCAGGGGCTCGGCCTCCTCAAAGCAGGCCGCCGCGGCCAGATACTCCCCTTCCCGCAGGTGGAACAACCCCTGGAAGAACGAGACAAAGTGCGCGCCGGGATAGGCCTGCTCCAGCAGGGCCAGCCCCTCGCGGGCGTCGTCGGCCGGGGCATCCTCTGCAAGTTGGCGGCCGATGAACATTCCCAGGCTGGCATGGCGGTCACGCTCCCGAAAGGCCATCCCCGGCACGATGTTGTAATGCGCCGGCAAGCCCAGCTCGGGCAGGGTCAGATCCACACTCAGACACTGCCAGCCCTGGGCCGTCAGGCCCTGCACCAGGGCGCGCAGTTCCTGGCCCATGTCCTGATCCCGGATGTCCGGCAGGCTGGCCAGGGGCACCCTGGGGCCCTGCTGCAGCCAGTCCAGCTCGTTCCAGGCAGTGGGCTTGTGCAGGCCGGAGGCCTCGTAGCATGCGCCGGTGATGAAATCCCCGGCCAGCTGCGCCACTTCCGTCAGGGCGCGCACCGCCGCCTTGGCCGGAGAGGTGGCCGTGCCGGCGGTGAAGACCACTTCCGAAAGCTGCGGAAACGTCTCAGGATCCCAGGCCGCCGCCCCCACCGTGGGCACGGGCAGGCCCATGGAAAAATCCTTCAGCAGCACCACAATGCCATTCTCCGCGAACCTGGCCAGCAAGTCCGCCAATACGGGGTCCGTGCAGGAGGCCGGGTCGATGGTGGGCAGATCCGTGGGCCGCTGGCGATCCACCAGGCAGCAGACGTGCCGCTCCACCAGCTCGCACAGGCCCTGGAGGATGGATTCCTCGGGCGTGTTGCCGGCGGAGGTGCCGTTGAACTCGCCCAGCCGCCGGAACCAGGACAGGGGTGCCAGCACGTCCTGCCCTGTGGCCAGATCCGTGGCCGTGGCGAACTGTAGTTCGATGAGATCCAGCAGCTGCAGGGCCGTGGCTTCGTCCATGGCCTCGCCCACGCTTTGCAGCACCCGCGCCACGGGGAGCACGCTGCCATGCGCCGGCGTCTGTCCGGGCAGCTCGCCGGCCAGGGCCTGGCTGTAGCGCCCGACAAGCAGGGCGTCGGCATTGTCCCAGAAGCTGAAGAAGCTGTAACGCTCCACCAGCTCCATGAGGGCCGAGGCCTGGGCCTGCTCCGGCGAGGATCCCTTGCCCATCTGCTTTCTGGTGGGCATGACGCCCCGGGCAGCCTCGCCGCAGACGCTCAGGTACACGGGGATGCCCAGCCGGCCCACGTCGATGCGCCTGAGCTCCTGCAGGATGGCCCGATCTTCCAGCACGCCGAGCACCCGCGCCACGGTTTCGGCCGGCGGTATGGCCTTGTCCAGATCGCGGGAGACGCCCTTGGGAGACGCGCCAATGGTGATGTGTCGGATGGAAGCAGCAGTCATGACGGCTCCTAGAGCAAGTTATCTTTGAAAGGAGTTCTCGGGGGAAAGCCTTTCTGAAGANAAAAGGCTTCCTCTCTCGCAAAGTCCTTTTTCAAAATTAAAATGCTCTAGCTCACAATTTTGCGCGGGGTGCAGCGGTAGATGGCCACCAGACGCTTGTCCTCCAGGGCCTCGCCGGCCTTGGCGCCCACCACCTGCTGCTGGATGTGGAAGTCCTTTTCCAGGATACCCATGAGTTTCTTGACGTTGCGACCATAATTGAAGGCCAGCAGACACTGCGCCGTGGCCGTGGGAGCCAGCCGTCGCACCAGCCGCTTGGCCAGGGCGCGCATGGATTCCGGGTCCAGATCCGGTTCCACCGCCAGGATGAGCTCGTAACGGTCGGCCATGGCGTCAAAGCTGGCGTCCAGGGGCAGTACCTGCGCCGTTGCCGACAGGCCGTTTTTGAGCACCCCGGCCTGCAAAA
The DNA here is from genome assembly GCF_000468495.1 of Megalodesulfovibrio gigas DSM 1382 = ATCC 19364. NCBI lineage: Bacteria > Pseudomonadati > Thermodesulfobacteriota > Desulfovibrionia > Desulfovibrionales > Desulfovibrionaceae > Megalodesulfovibrio > Megalodesulfovibrio gigas. The sequence goes on along the minus strand of NC_022444.1, from coordinate 1,801,008 downwards.
AGCCCAGGGCATGCGGGTGCGCATCTGCCAGCACGGTCTGCAGGCCGCGGGCCGCGGCCACCATGCCGCACAAGCCCACGCCCGCGCCCAGCTCCAGCACGCGCGCCTGGGGCGGCAGGGGCATGCGCTTGACCACATAGCCCAGCATCAGCGCCCCGGACCAGAGCTTGGCAAACAGCGGCAACTGCGCCGGCTGCGTGCCGGCCTGCTGCAGCATGCGGTCAAGATAGGCGGAAAGATCGGCAATCTGCAGCACGTCCAGGGTCAGGCCGTCCAGGGTCACGGCCTCGAAAGCCACGGGGTACGCCTCGGCAAGCTGGGCGAGGAGCGCGTCCAGGTCTGTGGTCTGGTGCATGGTCATGGACTTGATTTCCTACTTTTTTGATCTGAAACCGAAAAGCGCACAAAAAAAAGCAGCCGGCCTTGTGGGCCGGCTGCACGCTTCAGGGAGTGGAGCGGGAGACGGGATTTGAACCCGCGACTTCAACCTTGGCAAGGTTGCACTCTACCACTGAGTTACTCCCGCCCTGGAGGCGGCATCCGGATTTGAACCGGAGGATGGAGGTTTTGCAGACCTCTGCCTTACCACTTGGCTATGCCGCCTTTCTGCTGGAGCGGGAGACGGGATTTGAACCCGCGACTTCAACCTTGGCAAGGTTGCACTCTACCACTGAGTTACTCCCGCGTGCAGAGAAAGTGGTGTCTACAAAGAACCGGCCCATCTGTCAAGGCGGCAGGCGCAATGATCGTCGAAAAATTTTTTTTCGCTCGCAGCCCTCAAGATTTTATGTCATGCTGCCGATAGAACACGAGAGGCGGTATTTTGCCTTCCGCCTTCCTGCTTATCCCCGGGAGGTGCGCATGTCCATCAATTCCATCGACGGGTTCGGTTCCAGCGGCGTGTGGGACCAACAGACCTTCGGCGCGGCAGTCGTTTCCAAGACTCTGGACTACATGAACAACCAGGGCTCTGCCTCTGCCGTCGCCGCCCCGTTCGACAAACAGACCTTCGGCGCATCCGTGGTCAACAAGACCCTGGACTACATGAACTCGCCCAGCTTCGCCTCGGGCGGCGCCAGCGGCGGGGCGGACGCCATGTCCCAGAGTTACGCCTTCAACAAGGACGTGCTCGGGTCCTACGCCGCCGGCATTGGCGCCCTGGCCAACACCTGGGCGTGATGCCGGCTCTCGCCACGCGGTCCTAGGGCAAGGTATCTCTGCAAAGGAGTTCTCGGGGGAACACCTTTCTGAAGAAAGGTTCTNTTGGAAGGGGAGCGCGCGAGAAGGGAGAACCTTTTTCAAGATCAACATGCTCTCATGGCTGATGCGGGCGGGGAATTACGTCCCTGCCCCGGGCCAAACCAGATGCGACACGCCCGGCAGGCTGCGGAAGCAACTGCCACGGGCCACTGCGTCCAGCGTTTCCGCCGGGCGGATGACTGCCGCGCCGGCCAGCACGTGGATGCCGCATTCCAGCAATGACGGCGCAAACGGAGTGGACGGCCCCAGCAGAATCACCGTGCAGCCCGCCGGCAGCAGTTCCAGCAGCGTGCCCAATGTCCCGTTGAGCAGCGTGGTGCCGGTGATGACGGCCACGTCGGCCTCGGGCAACACCGCTGCGGCAGCGTGGCCATCGCGGTTGTCCAGATCACCAGGACGGGGATTTCGCTCCAGGACGTGAAAGCTGGCGAACTCGTCGGCCATGCGCTCCACAAACGGAAAATGTCCCACCACGGTCACGTTGCGGCCCGTGCCGAGCTGGCGCATGATGTCCTGCCCCTTCACCGTCCTGGCCCCGGCCGGGGTGGGCAGGCTGGCGTTCACCGCAGCCAGGGCCCAGCTGGCGGCATGGGAGAGGACCGCCTCGCCGGACAACAACGGCGCGGCCAGCTCCCGGCAGGATGCGCCCGCTTCCGGCGCAGCGCAGGGCCTCCCCTGCACTTCCGGGGGAATGGCTCCCAGGCCGGCGCGGGAGTCCTCCGGCGCACCCTCGGCAGGACGCGCCAGAATGCCCACCATCTGCCCATGGCCCATGGTGGCGCAGGCGGCGCGCATCACGACGGTTTCAGGAATCCGATGCAGATCGGTGCGGATGGCGTCGAGAATCTGGCGATGACGTGCGTTCATGCACCAATGCTACCCCTCAACAGGAGCGCAAGGCAAGGCCTTTGGAACAAATCCCCCGTGCCCTGCGCTCCCCCCGGGTTTAGAGCATTTTATCTTTGAAAAGAGACCCTGGGGGAACCCCCTCCCCAAAGACTTCTGTTATAATTACAAAATACTATCAAATTNCCTGGCAGGGGGCGGGGGGGGACAGCGTCCCCCCTTCCCATATAGTTACACCTGCAACGCGCCGAAGTCGGCCACACGGCCGAGCATGCCCACCAGGGCGGCCAGCAGGGCCAGGCGATTGGCGCGCAGGGCGGCGTCTTCCACGTTGACCATCACGTGATCGAAGAAGGCGTCCACGGCGGGGCGCAGCTCGCGCAGCAGGGCCAGGAGCGCGGGATAATCGTCGGCAGCCCAGAGCGCCTCAACGCGCGGGGCCACGTCCTGGATGGCCTGGGCCAGGGCCTTTTCCTCATTCTGCTGCAGCAGGGCCGGATCGAAGGTCGCATCCACGGCACCGCTCTTGGCGATAATGTTGGCGGCGCGCTTGAAGGTCAACACGGCCTGGCCAAAGTCGGCTTCCTGGCGGAAGGCCTGCAGGGCATCCACGCGATCCTTCAGGCTGCGCAGGTCGTCGTAGCCCGCGCCCAGGGCGGCTTCCACCACCAGGGTATCCGCGCCCTGCCCCATGAGCATCTGCCGGAGGCGTTCGCGCAGAAACTCCATCAAATCCTGAAGAATCTCTTCAGGCGCACGCTTCCAGGTCTGGCCGGTGTAGCACTGCAGGGCCTGGGCGGCCAGGTCGCCCAGGGGCAGCCGCAAGGAATGTTCAATGCAGATGCGGCACACGCCCAGGGCAGCGCGGCGCAGGGCAAAGGGGTCCTGCGCGCCGGTGGGGATCTTGCCCAGGGCGAAGCAGCCGGCCAGGGTGTCCAGCCGATCGGCCAGGGCCAGGATGGCGCCAGCCAGGCTGGCGGGCACGGGGGTATCCGGCCCGGCGGGAAGATACTGCTCGGCGATGGCCTGACACACGGCGTCTTCCTCACCGAACTGTGCGGCGTAAATCCCGCCCATGATGCCCTGCAACTCCGCGAACTCGCCCACCATTTCCGAAACCAGATCGGCCTTGGCAAAGCGGGCCGCCGTGGCTGCCACCGGCTTGAGGGACGGTTCCACCTGCCCGGCGATGAAGTCGCACAGGGCCTCCACACGCCGGCACTTGTCGGCCATGGAGCCCAACCCCTTGAGGAAGGTCACCTTTTCCAGCTTTTCGGCCCACAGCTCCAGGGAACAGTTGAGGTCCATGTTCCAGAAGAACATGGCGTCGGACAGGCGGGCCTTGAGCACGCGCTCCCAGCCGGCGCGCACCCGCTCCAAGCCGGTGGGCTCCAGATTCAGCACGCACAGGAAATGCGGCAGCAGTTCGCCGCGGTCGTTCTCCACGCCGAAGCTCTTCTGGTGCGCCTCCATGCTGGTCAGGAGCACGTCACGCGGGAGCAGGAGGAAGGCGGGGTCGAAGTTGCCCAGCATGGCCTTGGGGTGCTCCACCAGGCCGGCGACCTCGTCCATGAGCCGATCCCGCCAGACGATGCGGCCATCTGCCGCGGCGGCCAGGGCATCGCCCTCCTGCCGCACGATGGCCTTGCGCCGCTCGCCTTCCAGCACCACCTTGCCCTGCTCTTCCAGCAGCCGCAGATAGTCCGCCGCCGTGGGCACGTCCCAGGGGCCCATGCCGTGCACGCGGTGGCCGCGGGTCTGCCGACCGGAGACGAGCCCGGCGGCCTCGAAGGGCACCACCTCGCCATCCAGCAGGGCCAACAGCCAGCGCACCGGACGGCCGAAGGTGAAGTCCGCGGAACCCCAGCGCATTTTTTTGGGAAAATGGATGGATTCCAAGGCAGTGGCGCAGAGGGCCGGCAGCGCCTCCAGGGTGGCCTTGCCGCCCACGGTCTTCTGCACGGCCAGATAATCGCCCTTGTCCGTGGAGACGATCATGCACTGCTCGAACTCCACCTGCTGGGACTTGGCGAAGCCCAGGCCGGCCTTGGTGGGCGCGCCGGCACCATCCAGGGCCACCTTTACCGGCGGTCCCATGACGGTTTCCTCGCGCAGGGGCTGGGCCTCGGCCAGGCCGTGCACCAGCAGGGCCACGCGACGCGGCGTGGCATGGCAGACCAGCTCGCCATGGGGCAGCTCGGCCTCAGCCAGGGCGGCCCGGAAATACTGGGACAGTTGCTCCACGATCCCTGGCAGGAAGCGCGAGGGCATCTCCTCGAACCCGATTTCAAACACAAAACAGGACATGGTTCTATCCTATGGAAATTCTTATGCGTTGAGGAGGGGCCAGCCCATGGCTTCCCGCTGGTCGGCATACAGTCTGGCCACGCCCGAGGCCAGGGCCCGCACGCGGGCGATGTACCCGGCGCGCTCGGTGATGGAAATGACGCCGCGGGCCTGGAGCATGTTGAACGCATGGGAGCACTTGAGGCAATAATCATACGCCGGCCAGGGCAACTGCTTTTCCACCAGGGACTTGCTTTCCGCCTCGAACATGTCGAACAGCTGGCGGAGCATGTCCGCGTTGCTGGCCTCGAAGTTGTACCGGCTCATCTCCACTTCGTTCTGGTGATGGATCTGACCGTAGCGGACGTGCTCGTTCCAGGACAGGTCGTACACGGATTCTTTTTCCTGGAGATACATGCAGATGCGCTCCAGACCGTAGGTGATTTCCGCGCACACGGGCTTGCAGTCGATGCCGCCGGCCTGCTGAAAATAGGTGAACTGGGTGATCTCCATGCCGTTGCACCAGACTTCCCAGCCCAGGCCCCAGGCGCCCAGGGTGGGGGATTCCCAGTCGTCTTCCACAAAGCGCAGGTCGTGCTCTTCCTGACGAATACCCAGGGCGGCCAGGCTTTCCAGGTACAATTCCAGCACGTTGGAGGGCGACGGCTTGAGGATGACCTGGAACTGATAATAGTGCTGCAGCCGGTTGGGGTTCTCGCCGTAGCGGCCGTCTGCGGGCCGGCGGGAGGGTTCCACGTGGCAGACATTCCACGGTTCCGGCCCGATGGAACGCAGGAAGGTGGCCGGGTTGAAGGTGCCCGCACCCACTTCCACATCAAAGGGCTGCTGCAGCACGCATCCGCGCGAGGTCCAGAACTGCTGCAGGGTGAGGATGACGTCCTGAAAATGCATGCCGATCTCCTTGAGAGCAATACAAAAAAAGTCGTCAGCTCCGGCGGTAGCCGAAGCGGTCCCAGTGCACGCCAGTATGTACGACCACATACCGATCAGCAGCGCGGGCGGCGGCGGAAAGTGCTTCCGACGATGCCTGATCTCCCGCGGCATCCAGTCCCCAGCAGGCCGGCGAGGCTTCGGCCGCCTGACAAAGCACCTCCCAGGCCGGCCGGGCAAGCCAGTGGCTGGCCGCCGCGTCCCGGGTCCAGCCGCATTGCGCGCAGAACACGTGCCCATCCCGCAGGGAAAGCCGGACGCTTTCCTCCCCCTCGCGCAGGGAGGCGCCGCAGCCGTGGCAGGCATCCAGCGCCAGGCGGTAGCCCTGATCCAGGGTCAGCCGCCAGCGAAACAGGGCCGGGAAGACGGCAGGCAGGCGCTCGCGATCTTCAAAGGCGGCCATGGTCTGTGTGGCCAGGGCAAAGGCGGAGGCGGCGTGTTCGGCCCCCGGGGCCAAGGCTTCCAGAAATTTCAGACAATTCATCATCATGCCCAGGCGCAGGGCATCGCGGCGCAGCCGCCGCGGCGCGGCAAGCAGGCCGGTTTCCATGAGGCTCACATAGCGGCCGCCCTTTTCCTTCTTGAGTCGCAGCGTGAGCAGATTCAGCGGGTCCAGGCAGCCGCAGAACCGCCGCCGGCTCTTCATGCCGCCAAAGGCAAAGGCAGTGAACACGCCATGATCCGGAGAATAGGCCTTGACCCAGCAGTCGGCCTCCTTGAACCGGCCCACCCGCAGCACGAGGGCCTGATCGCTGTACTCCATGTGGCGCGCCTGCTGGGACTAGAGCCTGTTGAGAAAATAGGAAGTCGGCGCACACCGTTGCGAGGAACGGTTGCGCGTCCGGAGCGTTGTTCCAGAGTCTGCCGACACGCTCACCGCCCTGGCGGGAAGGTGAGCGTCTTGACCACTCCCCGCTCGTAGCTGGTGGGAAACTCCTTGCCGTTGAAGACGAAGTTCACCCCACCGGCATTGCCCAGACGCAGGGTGACGGTATCCTCAAAGCGGATGACCGCGAACTGGTTGGGATAAAGATAAAAATCCTTGGCGGTTTCCAGATCCAGCGTCAGCCCCACCCAGCACTGCTCCTTGGCCTTGACCAGCAGCGTTTGCTTGGTGCCGGCGGGAGACTTGAGCTCCACGGACGGCTTTTCGGACCCGAGCTCGCCCAGGGCATTGGTGGCATTGACCGCAGCCAGGGGGCCAGTCCCGTTGGCCCCGTTGGTCCCGTTGGTCCCGCTGGTCCCGTTGGTCCCGCTGGTCCCATTGACCCCGCCACCTCCGACAGACCCGTTGCCGGCGGCCGTGGCGTTGGCTGCTCCCGGCTGCAGCGTCGGCGCGGGCAGCGCGTTCTGCGCCCCCCCTCCTGCGGTCTGATTGCGCAGGGCTTCCTCGGCAGACTCGGCCAGCGCCGGCAGTTCCTCAAGCACCTCCGCCGGCACATGCGACAGGGCCGAGGCGTTCTCCTCCACCGGCAGGAGCGAGGTATTGTCTATGGCCGGCTCCTCTTCGGATACCGAGTACCAGATCAGGCCGCCCACGCCCAGCATGAGCAGCAGGATGATGAAGAAAATGCTTTTGAGCCGTTTGGCGCTGGGCAGGGGCATGCTGTACGGCTGCACGTTGGGCAGCCCCCGGGACGACTTCCGGGGCGAGGGATCCGCCGGGCAGGCAGAGTCCAGCACACCATCCAGGCCGGGCAGCAGGTCGTCCATCCCCACGTTGAGCACAGCAATATAGGCCTTGATAAAGCCTTTTATATAGACCGGGTGCGGCAGTTCCTGCAAATCGCCCCGTTCCAGCTGCTCAAGCGTGCGCCTGCCGAGTTTGGTCCGCGCCATGACGTCGTCAATGGAGAGGCCAAGTTCCAGGCGACGGCGCTGCAGTGCGAGCCCGACATCCCTGAAATCGGTCAGCCCGCATGCTTCCTGGGCGTGGCTGTCGTAATCGTCGCCGTATGTCATGTGTCTTTTGCCCGTCTGAATCAGCTACCAGTTAATTTTGATAAGTGCCTTGCTTTTCAGCTTGGCCAGGTATTCCAGAAACAGCGTCTCGGTCTTGGCTTTGTGCAGTTGTGCGCGGACGGCTTGTCTATCATAACTCGCTGCGGGAAGCGAGGGGCTCCGTGCAGGGCCGGTGCCTTGCTCCAGCAGGTGCACCAGGGCAAAGGAGGCTTCCAGGCGGAACGGTTTGGAGATGTCGCCCGGCCGCAGACCCTCCAGGGCCTTGCGCAGGGACGCCCCAAGATCCACCAGGGCCAGTTCGCCCATGTCGCCGCCGTCTTCGGCAGCAGGCCCCACGGAAAACTGTTTGGCCGCGGCGGCGAAGGAGAGTTTGCCGCCGGTCACATCCTTGTAAATGCGGTTGGCCGTAGGTTCGTCATTGACCATGAGGACCGCGAGGTGCACCCGGGAAGTATTCACTGCCGCCGCAGGCGAAGGGGATGCCGAGGGCATGGTCCGCGGTTTGGGACTGCCGCCGGAGGCGAGGAACTCGTCCACCTCCTGATCCGTGACCACCACCTTGCGGTGCACCATGTAATTGATGAGTTGGGTTTTGAGGATATCCCGCTTGGTCTCCTCCATGAACTGCGCTCGCGTCTTGCCCATCAAGGCCAGCTGGGAGCGAAATTCCTCTTCCGTCAATTCGTGCTCTTCGCGAAAGGCGCGGATGCGGCTTTCGATGTCCGCCGGGTCCACATTGAGCTTGAGCCGCTCGACTTCATGCCGGATGAGGATATCGTTGATGCGCGCCTGCAGCAGGGATTCGCGCACCTGCTGCAACATGGCCTCCTGGGCCTGGGGCGTGGGCTGCACGGGAAGCTTGTCCTGCAGCTGGGCCACGCCGGCATTGATTTCGCCCAGGGTGATCATTTCTCCGTTGACCACAGCCACGATCCTGTCCACCACCTGCTGCGCGGCGGCGGAGTTGGCCAGCATGAGTATGAGAACCATCCATTGCGCGATGCGGTATGCCACGAGCGGCTCCTTTTCCTCGATCATGCGGCCCTCTTGCGGCGCGGGTGGCGCCTGCAAGCAGCTGCGGTCAATTATTTCGGGCAGCGCCATTGTTCTCGGCGTTGCCAGGCGTGGTGTCGTCACCGGAGGGTTGGTCCGAGGGCGAGGCCTCCAGCTCCACTTCCGGCCCTTCAAAGTCCAGGGAGGCGTTTTCGTCCAGCTCCCATTCCTCTTCGCCCATGGGCAGCCCCTGTTCCTGGATTACTTCCGGGCTCAGGGAGGCATTGTCGTCGGCCTCGTGCTCCTGCTGGGCGCGGGCCTGTTCTTCCAGGCGCTCCTTCTCGCGGGCCTTGGCCAGCAGGTGGGCGCTCACCTGGATGCTGGCCTGGCTCAGGGAGGTGGCCAGCCAGTCCTGAAAGGCCTCCTCCAGCCGGGCTTCCAGCAGAATCTTTTCCGCAATGGGGGAGCCCAGGCCGGCATCCAGCTTTTGGGCGGGGATGCGCTCCAGGAGGATGAGGCTTTCGAAGCCTGCCTGATTGGCCCGCACCACCGTGGGCGTGAGCAGGACCGCGGCCGCGAGATCCTCCACCCAGATCTTGGGCAGCCGATTCTCCTGCATGGTCATTTCCTGCAAAAAGACCTTGGGGAACGCCGTCTGCACTGCCGCCGGCTGCGGATTGGCCACATACGCCAGGGCGGCATCGCGCACCATGGTGCGCCCGGGGCCAGTCACGTGCACCACGCGCACCTGGGCCGCCTGCACGAACTTGTCCTGGTTGGCCTTGTAATAGGCCACCACCTCGGCCGGGTCTAGCTGCACCTGGGGCCGCAGCACTTTGCGGATGAATTTTTCCGTGGCCAGGTTGCCCTTGAGCAGCCGGCGCCACACGGCAAGGTCGATATATTCTTCCAGCAGCATGCGTTCGAACTCGCCGGGGGGGTAATCCATGCGGACCATGGCCTCGGCCTTGTTCAATTCGTCCTGGGTCACGCTCAGATCGCGCCGGGCCAGCTCCTGGCTGATGAAGGTCTGCACCAGCAACTGCGAAAGCACCATGCCATATTGATCCCGCAGGACGCCGATGGTGACTGCCGGCTGGCCGCCCCAGCCGAGCTGGATAAGATCGTAGGCGGATTCCAGTTCCTTGAGGGTGACGGGGTCGCCATTGACGGTGGCCACCACGCCTTCCTGCACGGGCTCCATGCTGCAGGCGGCAAGGCACAAGATGCCGGCAAGCATCGCCGGCAGGACGAATCGGGGGGGGCGTTGCCTCAAAAAAGACGCGGCAACGCGAAGGGGTGCGATGGTACGAAACAAAAGCTGCATCCGAATTCAGGCCTTGAGGGAGAAGATGGCGTCGCCAACCTGTTGCAGACGCTGGACCATATCCACGTTTTCATCAAGGCGCAACTCCAGTGTGGAGGGCGGCATGAGCCGCGCCCGGCCTGCCTGCCCGGCAACCCAGGCCACAAGCCGTGCCGGGTCCAAGGCCCTGGAGCTTTCACCCCAGGAAAGTTTGACCTTGCCGGGGAACAGATCGGCCTTGTGCACGCCCAGCTGCGCCAGTTGGCGCTTGAAGTCCAGCACGGCCAGAAAATTGCTGAGCTCCTCGGGCAGGGGGCCGAACCGGTCGCGCACCTCGGCTTGCAGTTCCTGTCGCACCTCGGGGGAATGAATGGAAGTGAACCCTTTGTAATATTTAAGCCGCTCGCGGGAGTCCGGCATGTAATGCTCTGGAATGTGCGCCGCAAAGCCGATCTGCAGTTCCGGCTCCACCACTTCTTCCCGCGCCGTGCCTCTGAGACGGGAGACTTCCATCTCCAGCATTTCCAGGAACAGATCCAGCCCCACCTTGGCAATGTGCCCGGACTGGCTCTCCCCAAGGATGTTGCCCGCACCGCGCAGCCGCAAGTCCTCCATGGCCACCTGGAACCCCGCGCCGAGGTAGTCCATGTCCATGATGATCTGCAGCCGTTTGCGGGTCTTTTCCGCCAGTTGGTCAATGGATGGTGTGACGAAGTACGTATACGCCTGCCGGTCGGATCGCCCCACCCGGCCCCGCAACTGATACAGCTGCCCCAGGCCGAAGAGCTGGGCCTGATCCACCACCATAGTGTTGGCGCGGGGAAAGTCCAGCCCGGATTCCACGATGGAGGTGCACACCAGGATGTCCAGCTCGCCGTGCCAGAAGGCGTGCATGGTCTCTTCGAGCTGCTTTTCGGCCATCTGCCCGTGGGCCATGGCCACCCGCGCCCCAGGCACCAGCTGTTTGACGAAATCCACCACCTGCTCCAGGCCCTGGACCCGGTTGTACACCCAGAACACCTGCCCCTCGCGGGCGAGTTCCTGTTCCAGAATACGCTTGAGCAGCTTGGGCTCGCGCTCGATGAGGGCGCTTTCCACGGCTTTGCGCTCCCGGGGCGGGGTTTCGATAATCGAGAGGCTCCGGATGCCCGAGAGGGACAGTTGCAGCGTGCGCGGAATGGGCGTGGCCGTGAGGGTGAGGGCGTCCACGTTCTTCTTGAATTCCTTGAGCCGCTCCTTGTGCTTGACGCCAAAGCGCTGCTCTTCGTCCAGCACCAGCAGGGAGAGATTCGGAATCTGAATGTCCCGGGACAGCAGCCGGTGCGTGCCGATGAGGATATCCACCTGCCCGCGTTTGACCTGCTCCAGGATGGCCCGCTGCTGCCGGGCCGTGACAAAGCGCGAGAGCATGGCCACGGTGATGGGCAGATCCTTGAGCCGGGCCTTGAAATTCTGAAAGTGCTGCTCGGCCAGCACCGTGGTGGGACACAGGATGGCCGTCTGCCGGCTCTCCAGGGCCGCGCGCACGGCGGCGCGCATGGCCACCTCGGTCTTGCCGAAGCCCACGTCCCCGCAGACCAGGCGATCCATGGGCTCGGGGCGGGCCATGTCGTCCAGCACGTCCTGGATGGCCTGGGCCTGGTCCGGCGTCTCCTCGAAGCCGAAGGACGCCTCGAACTCGCGGAACAGCTCGTTTTCCGGGCCGTAGGTAAAGCCCTTGGCCACCTTGCGCCAGGCATACATCTCCACCAGCTCCCCGGCGATCTGCTCCACGGCCTTGCGGGCCTTCTCCCGGGTGCGGGCCCAGCCGATGCCGCCCAGCTTGTCCAGAGCAGGTTCGATCTCTTCCGGCCCCTTAAAGCGCTGCACCAGCCCCAGCCGGTCCACGGGGAGATAGAGCTTGTCGTCTCCGGCGTAATGCATGAGCAGAAAATCGTTGCCCACGCCGCCCAGATCCAGCCGCACCAGCCCCTGGAAGCGACCCAGGCCGTAGTCGCGATGCACCAGCAGGTCGCCGGGGGTCAGCTCCTCGTACTGCCTGAGGCCGATGAATTCCTTGCGGGAGACGGCAGGCCGCACGGCGCCGCGCGGCTGCAACACGTCCTCCCCCAGGATGCGCATGCCGTTCCACTGCAGATCCGCCCCCTTGGCAAAGGGCGACAGCAGGGCAAAGAGCCCCTGGGCCGTGGTGGCATACGACGTTGCCGGGATGATGCCGTCCTGCGCGGCCAGGGCCAGAAATTTCTTGCGCCCCTGCTCCGAGGAGAAACACAGCAGGGTCTGCCGCCGGCTGCGGCTCCAGATTTTGAGCCGCTCCACCAAGGCCTGCCAGGGCCTGTCCCGCAGGCGTTGCTCCTCCAGCCGCTGGGTGTCTTCATCCTGGGGCTGTTCCTCGCGGTCCAGCCGCATGAGCTGCTCAAAGCTGTCGATGCTGTGCTCGGGCGCTTCGTCCCCCTCTCGCTCCAGCCCCATGACCAGGGACTGAAACAGCAGGGTGCGTCCGGCCTGCAGCCCTTTGAGGGCCTGTTCCGTGGAGCGCAGGTGCAGGGCGCGGCGTCTGGCCAGCAGCACGGACATGGCGCCCTCTTCGGCGCGTTTTTCCCAGGCCCAGGCCTGCTCTTCCAGCACGGCGGCAAACAGCTCCGGCGAGGCCTGCAGGCAGGTGCGGTCCCCGGGGAGCCAGTCCTCGAACACGGCCGGCGTTTCGTAGAACACCCCGGGGGTAAGGCCGGCGCCACCCTCTTCCAATGCCAGGCGCAGGGCCTTTTCCTCTTCCGGATCAATGCGTTTGGTCGTGCGCAGCGCCTTGAAGCGCGCCAGCGCCTCCTGCCGGGCCTGGGCCGTCACCGCCAGCGGCCGCACGGGCAGCAGCACCGCCTCCTTGAGCATGGCATGCGACCGTTGGGTGACGGGATCGAACAGCCGCATCTCCTCCACCGTGTCCCCGAAAAACTCCAGGCGCAGGGCATGCTCGTGCCCGGGGGTGAAGATGTCCAGGATGTCGCCGCGGCGGGAAAGCTCCCCTGGCCGCGAGACCAGCGTGGACCGCTCGTAGCCCCAGGTAATGGCCTGCTCGATGATCAGATCCGAGGGCAATTCTTCCCCGGATTTGATGACCAGATGATTGGTGTCCAGAAAATTGCGCGGCGGCCACCAGGGCAGGAAGTTGTCCACCGTACAGATCACCCCCACTCGGCCCTCGTGGGTCTGCAGGGCCCACAAGGCGGCAATGCGCCGGGCCCAGGCGTCCTTGCGCAGGGTGCGTTGGGCGGCCTGCTCCCGACCGCCGCCCAGCAGAAACGGCGGCAGCACCACCCAGCGGGCCTTCTGGCGCTGGAACTCCTCCTGGCTCTGGAAGAGCTGCAGCACCCCCAGCATCTCGTGCAGCTCGGCCGCACCGCGCACCACCAGCACCGGCCGGGCGCCAGCCAGCAGCAGTTCATGAGCCAGCAGGGCCCGGGTGCCCGGCCCAGTCTTGTACAAGGCGGCCTCGGTGCGCCCCTTGCCGGAAAGCGCGCGCACCAGGCGGTCAATGGCAGTGGCGGGGATATCGTACGGCGATGTCATGGCTGCACTTCAGGAAAAAGGGACGCAAAAGACCTCCGCGACGGCGAGAACCACATGCCGTCCGGAGGCGCGATGCACGGTTGTATTCCGGGACGGCCTACCGCAGCAGGCCGTCCCGGTCAATGGAACGCAGACGCCAGGAATGCGCCCAGAATGGGGACAGTCAATCCCGCGCAGGCCTAAATTCGGTTCAGGGCAGACTTTTCCTCGCGGGAGAGCAGGCGGTCCAAATCCAGCAGGATGAGCAGGCGATCTTCCAGCTTGCCCACGCCACTGATATATTCGGACTCCAGCCCGGCCACCACCGGCGGCGGCGGTTCCACGGTGCTGGCCGGAATGCGCAACACCTCGGAGACGGAATCCACCACGAACCCGACAATCATATTATTGATTTCAATAACAATGATGCGGGTGTGCTTGTCGTGCTCGCGGGAGGCCAGGCCAAAACGCCGGCGCAGGTCCAGGATGGGAATCACCTTGCCGCGCAGGTTGATCACGCCTTCCACAAACTCGGGCGCGCGCGGCACCTTGGTGATTTCCATGGTGCGGATGATTTCCTGCACCTTAAGGATATCCACGCCGAATTCTTCGTCCCCGATGCTGAACGTGACGAGCTGGAGCAGCTCGGCGTCCTGGCGCTTGTGTAGCTCTTCCATGCATTGCCCCTTCGATGAAAATCGTGTTGCCCGCGTCCCAGCCGCCGGGAAGCGGTCATGCCAAGTCTGCCTGGCCGAATCTGCCGCCCTCACGAGTCAAGCTTCCGGTGCAACACGTTATACGGGCATCCTTTTCGAAAGGCAACCGGCACGGCTGCAGGGCGGTTGTCTTCCACCCCGGCATGGCGTACAGAAGAAGCCAGCCCGGGCCACCGGTCCCGGACGATCCTTCCGCGAGGCTTTTCATGGCGCGATTCTTTCTGCTGGCCGGGGAATATCCCCTGGCCGATCAGCTCAAAACGCTCGGCGACGATGAACTCCTGGATTTCTGGGAAGAAACCCAATATCTGGAGCGTTTTTTGGACGAGGAATATACCGTTGAGGTCGAGGAATCCCTCGAATACGAGCGCATCATCCTGCAGGAGCTGCAATTGCGTTCCTGCCAGCGCAGCCTGTGCGCCCCGCAGCCTCCCACAGCCTGACGCCTTTTTGCCGGCGTCCCCCCGATCCCGTGCTGCTGCAGGCCGTGGCGGCCTTCAACGCCCGGGCCTACTGGGATTGCCATTACCTGCTGGAACCCCTCTGGCTGGCTGATCGCAACCCGACGCGGGATTTTTTCAAGGGCCTCATCCAGGTGGCGGGGGGGCTGTATCATGTGGACCGCAACAACCGGGCCGGTGCCGTCTCTTTGCTGCACAAGGGCCCGGCATACCTGCGCCCGTTTGCCCCCCAGTGCCAGGGGCTGGACGTGGCGGCCTGCCGGATCCAGGCGGCGGCCGTGCTGGAGTTCGTGCAGGCTGTCCCGCCGGCGCTGCCCCTGCCCGCCCTGCCCGACACCCTGCGCCCCCGACTCTGACGCCAGCCGCTGTGCATGCGAAGATTTTGTCACACAACCTTCGCAAAAAACATCCGCGGCTGCGCCCTGTTGCGTCAATCAAGCCCCCTCTGTTGATTTCATGAAGTATTTTTCATGGTTGACCCGCTTTACAACCTCGCGGCAACGCGCTAGCGTGTGCTCAACGGTGGGACGGTCCCGCCGCCCCCCGGCGAACTCTCCCGGGCGATCCGCAGAGATTTCCAGGAGAACGCCTTCACTGCAACGGAGGATACTTCCCGTTAACTTTCAACCCCATATCGGGCTGCTGCGAGCCCCGCATGCGCAACCAGGCCATGGGCCCCTCGCCTCACGCCAGTTGATGCATGCCAGGGAATCCTCAAGGATTCCCACGGGATTCACCCCGGAGCGCCATGCGTCTGCAGGCATTCTTCCTCAGACGACGTCCCCACATCGGACACCGCGCACACCTGGGGTGAATCTGTTTTGTCCGCCGTTTCCTGCCATTCCTTTCCGCCTCCCGTTGCCGCCCCTTGCCAGCCGTCATTCCTGAGAGTACATCGCGCCATGAGACCATGAGGCCATGAGACTGCGCGCGCCGTGCCGCCCGCCGTCGCGTGTTTGCGGCGTATGTGGCGACGGCCTGTTTTCAGGAGATCGGCATGTCTGCATCGTTTCCCCCCCTGTTCCTGTCCCTGTCCATGCGCCGTGTGTGCCGGCTGCTGCTGGCCGCCTGGTGTGTTCTCTGTTGCACAGCAACTGCCGCCCAGGCACAGCCCCAGCGCATCCCCGTGCCGCCGGTGGACCAGTCTGCCGACGATGCCTCCTTCCAGGCGTTCAAGGCCCAGCTCGGGCCGGCCATGCAAGGCCGCGACCCGCAATTCCTCGCCCGTCTGGTGGTGGACAACCGCCCCACCGGCTTCGGCCTGACGCCCATCCTGGAGTTCTTCACCGCAGACCCCTGCGGCCTGGGGATCTGGGACGAGCTGGCCCGCGCCGTGGCCCTGGGCTGCGTGGCCGAGGACCAGCCCCCGGCCGACGAATTTGATGGGCCGCGTCCGGAAAAGCA
This sequence comes from Megalodesulfovibrio gigas DSM 1382 = ATCC 19364, assembly GCF_000468495.1. Classification (NCBI taxonomy): domain Bacteria; kingdom Pseudomonadati; phylum Thermodesulfobacteriota; class Desulfovibrionia; order Desulfovibrionales; family Desulfovibrionaceae; genus Megalodesulfovibrio; species Megalodesulfovibrio gigas. The sequence goes on along the minus strand of NC_022444.1, from coordinate 1,785,277 downwards.
GTACCTCTGCCCCTACCTCATCGCGTCCGAGTATCCGGAGAGCCTGGACCTCTTCGAGACTGTGGTGGCGGTGGACGCCAACGTGCCCGTGCATGCCGAACCATCGGCGCAGGCGGCGGTGGTGGGGACGCTTTCGCATGAAGCCGTGGCCGTGACGAACACCATCTTCGGCGAGGCCCCCAACGCCACCGCCGACGGCTGCGCCCCCATGCTCTGGCACGAGGTGGACGTGGCCGGGGTGCATGGCTTTGTCAACGCCACGCGCACGCTCTCCCCGGTGGATTGCCGGTTCGTGCTGTCCAGGCTGCCGGACCTCAAGGAAGGCGAAGGGGTGGAAGGCTGGGTGCTGCAGGACATCTATTGCGGGGATTGACGACCCGCAAGAACCGGCTTTACCTGCGGTACGGGATCGCCTATGGCTTGTCCCATGCACGCATCCCCTTCCGCCCCTCCCAGTGTGTCGGAATCCAGGTTCTCGCCGGCATCGAGCGAACACAAGTTCCTGGCCTTGCGCGCCGGGGCCGGCTCCGGCAAAACCTTCACCCTGACCTGCCGCTTCCTGGATCTGCTGCGCCAGGCCGTGCCCCAGGCCGCGCCGCCACCGGCGGCCGCCTGCGCAGGCAGTCTGGCGGCACTGGACTGGGCTGCCATCCTGGCCGTGACCTTCACCAACAAGGCCGCCGCCGAGATGCAGGAACGGGTGCTGCGCTCCCTCAAGGAGCGGGCCTTGGACAAGCGCGATGCGCTGCCCTGCGCCCATCCCGCCAAGGGCCTGGACCCCAAAGATGCCCGCCGCTGGTGCGAGATCATCCTGCACCGCATGAGCCGGCTCAACATCCGCACCATCGACAGCCTGCTTTTCCAGCTGGTGCGTCTCTCGGCCCTGCCCCTGGGCCTGCCGCCGGACATTGAGCCCGTCTTCGACGAAAGCGAGCTGTTCGACCCCTTGTACGACCGTCTGGTGGACCGGGCCCGGCAGGATCCGGCCCTGGCCGCCCTCTTTGAGGAAGCCTGCCGCAGCGCCCTGGATTATGGCGCGGCCAAGGGCTTTGCGCCGGCGCTGATGCTCAAGGAGCGGCTGGCGGAAACGCTTTCCTTCCTGGCCGGCTCCGCCTCCCCGCTGGATCCGGACCTGGACAAACCCGCCCTCAACCGCCGGCTGGAGGCCATGCGCCTGGACTGTCTGGACGCCGCCCGCCGCATGCTCGGCTGCATCGAGACGGAGCAGCTCGCGGCCAAGGCGCTGTTTGTCGCGTATCTGGAAAAAGTGCTGCAGATGGCCGTCTTCGACGGCCTGCCCAACGGTGTCTGGCCGACCAAGGAATCTCTGGACGACTGCCTGAACAAGGGCGGCAAGGGCAAACCCGGCAAGGGCCAGGCCAGCGCCGCGGCCGAGGCCTGCTTCCGGCAGTTGCAAACCGCACTGCAGCGCCACCGCGACCGATACCCCATTTACAACGATGCGCTGGAGCTGCTGCCCCTGGCCAGCCTGGCTGCGGTGCTGGCCCCGGAGCTGGCGGCCATGGAGCGCCGGCTGTCCCTGCTGCCCAAGGCCCGCTGGGAGCCCCTGGTCTGCGCGCTGTTCAGCGAGGGCTTCGGCGTCAGCGAGGCCTATTGCCGCCTGGGCGTACGGCTCTCCCATCTGCTCATCGACGAATTTCAGGATACCAGCCAAAGCCAGTGGCTGGCCATGGAGCCCCTGGCCGTGGAGGTGCTCTCCAAAGGCGGGTCCCTGTTCTACGTGGGCGACGTCAAGCAGGCCATCTACGGCTGGCGTGGTGGCGATGCCGGCCTCTTCGACGCCCTCCCCCGCCGCGAAGAGCTGTGGGGTTTTGAGGAGCTGTTCCTGGCCGGCAGTCTGGACACCAACTGGCGCAGCGCCTCCGCCGTGGTGGGCGTCAACAATGCGCTGTTTTCCCTGCTGGAGGACGACGCCGTATCCCTGGAGGTGGCCCAGGTCATGCTGCCCCAGGCCGATGCCGACCTGGCCGACGACCTGGCCCGGGGCATCCGCCACTCCTTCCGGGGCACCTCCCAGCAGGTTGCCCGCAAACACCTCGACGCACCCCCGGGGCTGGTGCAGGTAGTGCGCGTGGACGGTGAGAACGCCGAGGCCATCATGGAGGCCACCCACGAAGCCATGGACGGCATGCTGGATGACGTTCTTGCCCGGCGCAACTTCGGCGACGTGGCCGTGCTGGTGCGCAGCAACGAGCAGGCCCAGACCGTGGCCCAGTGGCTGCTGGACCGCGGCGTGCCCGTGGTGACGGAAAACAGCCTGCTGCTCAAGGCGCATCCCCTGGTGCGTCAGCTCATGCAGTTCCTGGCCTTTCTGGACTATCCGCCGGACGATCTGGCCTTCTGGGAGGTGATCTCCGGGCAGGAACTCTTTCTGGATGCCAGCGGCCTCAGCCACGCCGCCATGGTGGACTGGGCGGCCCGGCTGGCGCGCTCGCGTCTGGAGCACGGCTCCGCCGCCCCCCTGTTCCTGCGCTTCCAAAAGGACTTTCCCGCCGCCTGGCTGCACTGGCTGCAACCCTTCCACAGCCAGGCGGGCATCCTCGGCCCGTATGACTGCCTGGCGGAGCTCTGCCGCCGCTTCCGGCTGCTGGAGCGCCGGCCGGGGGATCAGCTCTTCCTGCGCCGGCTGCTGGAGGTGGCCCACCTGGCGGAAACCGCCGGGCACCAATCCCTGTCCGCCTTCCTGGACTACTGGAACGAAAAGGGCGACACCGAACGCGCTCCCCTGCCCGACGGGCTGGATGCCATACGCGTCCTGACCATCCACAAGGCCAAGGGCCTGGAGTTCCCGGCGGTCATCATCCCCTTCCATCACGATACCGCCCGGCTGGACAAGGATCTGCTGCTGGTGGATGCGGACGATCCCCGGCAGCCCCTCCCCCCCGGCCAGCCCGGCCTGCTGGCGCGACGCCGGCGCGAACTGGGACCGGCCTACCACAAGACGCGCTGCGACTCGCTCATGGAGGCCCTGCACGTGCTCTATGTGGCCTGGACCCGCCCCGTGGAGGAGCTGCACTGTCTGGTGGCGCCGTCTCGGGCGACCCAGTCCCCCATGACCAAGGCCCTGCTGGCGCTCCTGCCCCGGCTGGGGTTGCTGGATCTGCAAGGGGAAGAGGGTGAAGGCGAGGGCGAGACCGTGAAGCAGCGCGGTGAGCCGCCCGCGAACACACGCGCTCCGGCAGCCGAAGCTCCCGAGCCTTCCGCCCCGGCAGGCGTGCCGATGGCAGCGGAGCCATTCGACTTTGCGCCGGTGGACTTTGCTCCAATGGACTTTGCGCCGATGGACTGGCTGCCCCGGCTCAAGGTCTTCCGCAACGAACTGACCCCGGCCAACTTCGCCAACCGTCGCCGCGGCACCCTGCTCCACCGCTGCCTGGAGCACCTGCGGCTGGACACGCCGGACCCCACGCCCGATGCCCTGGCCCTTGCCGTGGACAAGGCCCTGGCCGCCGGCTTGCGCGGTCTGGCCAATCCCCACGACCCCGCCGCCTTTGCCCGCGACCGCGAGACCGTGGCCGAGGAAGTCCGCGGCCGGCTGGCCTGGCTGCTCGGCCTGCCCGAGGCCCGCGCCTGGCTGTGCTCCGGCGTGCGCGAAACCACCATCCTCGCCCCACAGGTCCAGGGAGACGCCGCGGCGTTGCACAAGCCGGATCTCCTGGTGCTGGACGGCCCCGCCCCCATGGCCGTGGAATACAAGTCCGGCCTGCCACGCAAGGAGGACGCCGCGCAACTGCGGCGCTACCTGCACCTGCTGGCCGCCATGCATCCAGGCACCCTGCCCCCCGAAGGCCGGCTGGTGTATCTTGACCTGCAGGTCATCGAATCCGTAAGGATTGTTGCATCATGAGAACACATTGCGGCCGCGTGCTGCTCATCCCCTGGCAGGCCGACGCCATGCGCGCCCTGGCCGACCTGCTGCTGGACGCCCCCCGCCCCCTGCACGAACATCTGGTGATCTTTCCCCATCGCCGACCGCAGCGACAGTTGCTGGACACCCTGGCCGCCCGTCTAAGCCACAGCACGGTCCCGATGCGCGCGCCGCGCATCCTGGCCGGCGGGGAACTGCTGTCCCGGCTGCGCGGAGAACTGGACATCGCCCCGGCCGTCATCGTCAGCCGGCTGGACCGCATCCACCTGCTGCAACAGATCGTCACCTCCCTGGGCATGGCCGGCTTCCCTGCCCTGCGGGATGTGTCTGCGGAGACATTCTTCCCCTGGGGCGTGCGGCTGGAATCCCTGCTGGAGGAATGCTTCATGGCCGCCGTGGTCCCCCAGGCCCTGGAGCACATGGAAGAGGAGGTCGATCCCTTTGCCGCCAGCCTCCTGGCCGCGCTGGACGCCGTGTATGCCGCCTATGTGGAGACGCTGGACGCCCGTGGCTGGTCTACGCCGGGGTACGATGCCTTTCTGGTGGCCCAGCAGGTGGAGGAGGCGGCCGCGCACATCGAGGAGCCGTCCATCCTGCTGGCGGGCTTCGACGATTGTTCCGGGGTGGAGGAAATCCTTTTCCGCCATCTGTGGGAACAGGGCCGCGCCGACCTCGTGTTGCATGCCGATCCGGCCCTGGCGGACGGTGCGACCACAACGCCGCACTGGTCCCAGGGACAGATCCAGGAACTGCTGGCCCGCTGGGGCGCCGGCCGGCCCGAGCGTGTGCCACTGTCTGCGCCTGAACCCGATGCGGATGAGGCGTCGGACGAACTCCGCATCCCCACGCTGCATGAAGGCTACGACCTGCATTCCCAACTCTCCGCCCTGGCCGAAAACCTGCGAGCCGAGCTGGCCGCCACGGGACATCTGGACGGCGTGGCCGTGGTCATCTCCGAGCCGGCCATGCTCCTGCCGGTGCTGCATCACCTGCCCCTGCACAGCGACAGCGGCGGTGTGGATGTCAACATCAGCCTCGGCTATCCCCTGGCCCGCTCCTCCCTGGCCCAGTTGCTGGAACTGTGCATGACCCTGCAGCAGCACGCCGCCGGCCCGGGGCTGTACCACTGGCGGGATCTGCTGGCCCTTATCCGGCATCCGTACCTGAAAATGCTCACCCTGGAAGAAGGCAGCCCCCAGGTGCTGCGGCCCCTGTTCCACGGGCTGGAACGCCGGCTGCGGCAGGGCGCGCCCATGGTCCGCCGGGAGGACCTGGCCGGCATGGCCCTGGCCGGCATGCAGCATCCCGCGCATCCCGCGCAGGCCGCGCAGGCCGCGCCGCAGGACCCCCTGCACCTCGACCTGTTGGAACGCGTCTTCAGCGCCTTTCTCACCGCCTGGGAGCAGCCCCCCACCCTGGGCCGTCTGGCCGAGACCCTCCACGGCTGCGTGGAACTGCTCCTGCACCACGGCCTGGGCCTGTGGCGTCGCTTCCCCATGGACGGCGAAGGCCTGCACCGACTGCTGCATCAGGTGCTGCCCATGCTCTCCGGGGCCACCATGCGGGACGAGCCCTGCCCCACCTCCCTGCTGTTCACCATCCTGCGGACGCTTTTGGCCGAAGAGCGCGTGCCCTTTGAGGCCGAACCCCTCACCGGCCTGCAGGTGCTGGGCGTGCTGGAGGCCCGGCTGCTGCCCGTGAAACAACTGCATCTGGTGGGCGCGACGGACGACGCCCTGCCCGGCCGACCCGGCGCGGACCCGCTCTTGCCGGATCCCCTGCGCCGGCTGCTGGGTCTGCCCGATGCCTGGCGACAGGAGCGACGGCAGGCGGCGGTCTTTTTCCGATGTCTGGAAAGCGCAGAATCCGCCCGTCTGTATACCCAGACCGGCGCGGCCTCTTCCGGCCTGCTGGATGAAAAGAAGCGGCGGAGCCGGTTTGTGGAAGAAATGCTCTGGCGGGCGGAACAGAAACAAGGCCGGCTGCTGCAGCCTGGGGAACCGCCCCTGCTGCGCGTGCAGTTCCCGTCTGTGGCGCCCGGGCAGGACCGCCGGGGCCTGCCGGCCACGCCGGCCCTGAAGGACCTGGTGGCGGCGCGGCTGCGCAGCCGCCCCCTCTCGCCCACCTTCCTGGACGCCTATCTGCACTGCCCCGCGCGGTGCATCCAGGAACACCTGCTCAAGCTGAAATCCCAGGACGAGGTGAAGGAAGAAGGGGACATGGCCGCCGTGGGCGAGATTGTCCACACCACCTTGCAGACGTATTTCGGCGAACGCTGTCACCGGCCCATGGGCAGCGCCGACGTGGACCCCCAGGCCCTGGGCGATCTCTTCGCCCAGACGCTGGCCCGGCATCCCCTGGCCGAGGCCTTGCGCTTCGATCATCGCACGGCCACGATCCTGGCCGGCCGCAAACGCCTGGGAGACTATGCCGCCGCGTTTCCGGAGACAACCATCCTGGCCCTGGAATCGCAGCTGCGTGGCGTCATCGACGTGGATGGCGCACAGGTTCGCCTCGCAGGACGAGCGGACCGCATGGACCGGCGCGACGGCTGGCTGTGGGTGCTGGATTACAAGACCGGCTCGGTCAAGTTGCCGTCACGCGATATCTGGGACAACTTCCCCTGGGCCGACCTGGACGCCTGGCGCGGCGGCGACCCCGAAACAGACCGCGAAGGCGACGCGCTCCTGCAGCAGTTGGCCGACCGGCTGCGCAGCGTGCAGCTGCCCTTCTACCTCCACTGCGCCGCGCAGACCCCGCCGGCGGCGGCAGGGGATGTCGATCCTGCCCAGTTGGATGCCGCCCTGGTGGATCTGGCCCGCGGCGGCCAGGAGCTGCCCCTGTTCGGTCCCCACCTGGAGGCCGAAGACCGGGCCTTCATCCTGCGCCACCGCATTCCCGTGCTGCTGGCCTTCCTGCTGCGCCACCTCCAGACCGTGGCCGTGCATGCCGCCATCCCCGGCGATGGTTGCCGCCACTGCCCCGTGAGCGCCGGCTGCCTGAGCCGCGCCGATTAGAGCATGTTGATCTTGAAAAAGGACGTTGCGAGAGGGGAAACC
>NC_022444.1:1703008-1777505 GCF_000468495.1 Megalodesulfovibrio gigas DSM 1382 = ATCC 19364 | reverse complement strand
GGCTGCTAAAACTGGCTGAGGTTTGTGGGTAATCAGGAAAGTCTTTGGAAAGTGAGTTCGGGGACTGTCCCCCACGGCCGCAGGGAATCGTGTTCCTGGACACGGCCCCTACCCTTCCTGATTGCCAAGCCATGCGAGTGCGCTGCGCAACGTCTCGGTGAGACGGGCAGCACGGGCCGGCGATTCGAAGACGCCGATTTGTTGGGCACCAACAAAGGCCATGTATTTCAGCTCCGCCAGCAAGTGCGGGTCTCGGTATCCTCGTTCTTGAAAAATTTCGGCAATGAATGCAATCCGCCGCTTGTCCACTCGTTCCATCGCAACACGGGCCCGGGCATCCCGCATGGCCCAGGCTCTCACTGCACGGTCGAGCTGATGATCCAGCAGACGCGCCAACCCCTCAATGCGGACCTCACGCTGAAAGGTGTCTGGCTCGGGCGCACTATCGCGTATGAGAGCCTCGGTCAGCTCCTCTTCCCAGTGCGTCAGCAGTGCGGACAAGTAGCTGTCCAGCTCCCGAAAGTGATGATAGAAGGAACCTTTTGTCCTGCCGACTGCCATGCAGAGCCGATCGACAGTCAGTGCTTCCAGGCCCTCATCACGGAGGATCGTCAGCCCTGCACTACACCAATCCCGCGGCGACGTATTTCTGGTCATCAATGCTCCATCGCCATGCACAGCAGCAGTGAAAGAAGCAGACACAGCGGAGAATAGAGGATGATGTTGAGCTTGACAAAAGGACTGTCCGCCTTGCGCCGAATGATTGAATACGCAAGACCAAGCAGCCCACGCAACAACAGTATGATGGCGACAAGCAAGGTGCCCCGCTGAATCCAGTGCGGTGCAAGGGGAAGAGAAAGGAACCCGGCGGCACCAGACACAAGAGCCATGCCAGCCAACAACAGCATAACCACGCACCAACATGGTCCGGGGCCGGGAGCTCGTGTCCCCGGCGGGCTCCCCACCACCATCCGGGCAAGGCTCTCACTGTCGCGGCCCGGCCAAAAACCGCCAAGCGCCCAATACCCATGGAGCACCGCCAGGGCGCCAAAGGCACTTGCAACGCCCAGGGCCGCCCAACTGCGCATCATGCCTTACTCCTTGCTCCAGGCGCCATCTCGCCGAATGAGCATTGCCGCGTGCAGTCCGAAGGGTTCGGGCGTAATCCCACGCGAGGCGTCCCAAATCTCGATACGCTCAGGCCGGAATCGAAGCAATACGTAATCATCTCCCCTGGGGCCGTCGGGGAAAAACGCCCACCACTTTGGCATAAACCGTTGACGCCGCTCCATAACATTCTCGACCACTTCGACCTGCCCCACCAGCACCACGCACGCGGCCTTGCTGTCGTCCTGGTATACAAGCGTCGCCCGTGAATCGTTGCGAAGCTGGGCAACCTTGCGCGAGCGAGGGCTGGTGCCAAGCCACACCTCGAAGTCAGGCCCGGGCGGAAACGGCTGCAGCACACGGGCACCAATGTGTTCTGCTCCGTACGTAGCCAGCAGGCAGTACTTTTTGCGCGCCATCGTCGCGCGTGCTGCAGCCAGGATGGACGCCGTGGTGGTACAATTGCGAGCCTGGGCCTTGCGACGATAGCGCAGGGCCAGGAACCGGACGAGACGCAAGGAAAAGGAAGTGTTGTTCATCATGAGCATACCATACCGTATGGTATTCAAACGGTCAAGCGGATTGCCTTCCGGCAGCGCCGGTTCTATACAAGTGGTGACGGTCGAGCGCTGGAAAAACGCCGAGCCACGGGAGTGGAGCGCACACGCGCTGCAGCCGATGAGGGGGAGGCGGACTCGATCCGCACTGGCGTCCCTCCGACCGTCACCCCTTCCCTTCCCAAAATTGACACCCGCCTGGAATCATACCGAAAAGTCTTCGGCAAAAGAGCTCGGGGGAAACGCCATGCTGCAGAAAGGTGTTCCCCCGTCCGCTCTATTCAAACGGAACGTGCCTTAACTGAGGGCCTTGCCTTCCGGCAGCCGCGGGTCTATATCTGATGCTACCGGGGAGCCCTTGAAGACTGGAAAAACGCCGGGCCAGTGGTTGCTTACGAGCTTCCATGCGGGGGAGGCGGGCTTTGACTCGCATTGGCGTCCCGCCAGGGGCTCCCCCTCCATCGTTTTCCAGGCCATGCCCCACAGACGGCCCAGGCCGGCGGACCGCAAAAGGGGCCTGACGCCAGGGCGACAACATCGCCGTGGCGTCAAGCCCCTGGGCTGGTGTGGCGGGCACGTCCCTACTGCGGGATGCTGAACGGGGTCAGCGAGATGGCCTCATCCGGCAGCCAGGTGATGCCGAAACTCTGCCCGTCCGTGGTGGTGATGAGCCCCACGTCCACGTTGAACGGGGCGTCCTTGGTCAGGTCCGCATCCTGTTCCACAATGAGAAAGCGCTGAAAGGCCGTCAGATCCACGCCTTCTGCGCCCATCTCGGCCGTGGCGTTCATGGTGCTGTGCCAGGGCGGGGTCTGCACGATGAAGTTGCGGATGAGCATCTCCCAGCCCTTGGGCAGCAGGGGGGCCACCAGCACGCTGCCGCCCTGCACCCGGACGTCAAAGCCCATGATCACCGCATCCTCCGTGAGATTGGCCTTGTCCACGGAGACCACAAACATCGCGTTGGGCGCAGGCGTGTCCTGCGCGAACGACATCACCGGCATGAGAATGAGAAGCAAGACGGAAAGCAGCGTGCGAAATTGCATGATCATCCTTCCTTGCTGACTTGCAAAAACCCGGAGCGTGCCCCTTCGATGACGGCTTCATCCACGCAATACGCCAGACGCACAAAGCCCGGCATGCCGAATCCGCGTCCCGGCACAGCCAGGATGCGTTGCGCCTGCAGTTTTGCCACATAGGCCAGATCGTCCCCACCCGGAGCCTTGGGGAAGAAATAGAACGCGCCTTTGGGCAGAAAGAATTCCACCCCGGCCTGGCGCAGCACGTCGGCCATGCAATCGCGCCGGCGCTGATAGATGGGCACCTGCTGCGACTCCCTGAGTGCCGGCAGGCACCGGGCCGCCAACAACTGGCCGATGGCCGGGGCATTGACGTAGCCCAGGATGCGGTTGGCCAGGATCACACCGTCCAGCAGCCCCTGTTTGCCGGCCATGGCCGGGTTCACCAGCAGATAGCCCACGCGCTCCCCGGCCAGGGACAGGTTCTTGGAAAAGCTGGTGGCCACCACGGCGTGCTCGTAATACGGCAGCACCGAGGGCACGGCCAGCCCGTCGTAGGTGAGGAAGCGATAGGGTTCGTCGCACAGCAGGAACACCGGCCGGCGCTGCCGGGCGCTGGCCGCGCGCAGGAGTTCGCCCAGGGCCTGGATTTCTTCGGCCGTGTACACCTGCCCGGTGGGGTTGTTGGGAGAATTGAGGATCAGGGCGCGCGTCTCCCCGCGGGCCAGGGCGGCTTCGATGGCCTCCAGATCCAGGCTGAAATCCGTTTCCTTGCATGCGACGGTGTCCAGCACCCCGCCATGGTTGGCGGTATAGGCGCCGTATTCCACAAAATACGGCGCCAGGGCCAGCACGCGATCCCCCGGTTCCAGCACGGCCCGGAAAAAGGAGTTGATGGCGCCGGCCGCACCGCAGGTGACCACCAGATCCCCGGCCGTGCAGGCCACGCCCTGCTCTGCCGTGGCCAGGGCGGCCAGGGCCTCGCGCACGTGGGGGTAGCCGGCGTTGGGCATGTAGCCCAGGGCCATGGGGCGGTCCAGGGTCGCGGCAATCTCTCGCAGGGCATCGGCCATGCCGGGCGGGGGCGGCAGATCCGGATTGCCCAGGCTGAAATCATAGACCTGATCCGCGCCGTATTGGGCCTTGAGGGCCGCGCCGGCTTCGAACATCTTGCGGATCCATGAGGAGCGGGTCAGCGCCTCGGCCACAGCCGGCGCGAGCAGAGAACTGTTCACGAAGCATCTCCCAGGAGGCGCACCGGCCGGCGTCAGGGGATATCGAGGCCCATGGTGCGGTATTCGTTGAGTTTATTGCGCAGGGTCCGCACGGAGATACCCAGCAGCTCCGCCGCCTGCGTGCGGTTGCCGGAGGTCTGCTCCAACCCCCGCATGATCATGATCCGTTCCATTTCCTGCAAGGGAATGACCTTGCCGCCCAGCATGTGCTCCAGGGCCTCGCCGGAAAGGGGCACAGGCAGCAGCGTGGCGTGCTCGTCTGCTGCGTCTGCACCGCCGGAAACAGTCGCAGCTGCCGGGGCGGGCTCCTCTTCGGGGGTCCAGGAATCGTCATCCAGCAAAAAATGCATGGTGACGATGGGCCCGCGCCCGGCCAGCAGCACAGCGCGTTCCATGAGGTTCTGCAGCTCGCGCACGTTGCCCGGCCAGTGGTAGGCCATGAGCCAGTCGGTGGCTTCGCTGGAAAATCCCAGCCGCGACAGGCCGTATTGCTTGCAAAATTTGTCCACAAAAAAATGCGCCAGCAGCAGAATGTCTTCCCCTCGTTCGCGCAGGGGCGGGAGCTTCAGGGGGATGACGTTCAGGCGAAAGTACAAGTCCTGGCGGAACTTGCCGGCTTCCACCCACTCCTGCAGGGAGCGGTTGGTGGTGGCCAGCACGCGCACATCCACCTTCACGGACTCTGTGCCGCCCACGCGGTCCAGCTCGCTTTCCTGCAGCACTCGCAGCAGCTTGGCTTGCAAGCCAAAATCCATTTCGGAAATTTCATCCAGCAGGATGGTGCCGCCGTGGGCCAGTTCGAACTTGCCCGGCTTGCGGGCAATGGCGCCGGTGAAGGCGCCTTTTTCGTGGCCAAAGAGCTCGCTTTCCAGCAGATGTTCCGGCAGCGCCGCGCAGTTCACCGCCACGAATGGCCCCTGGGCCCGGTCGCTCATGGAATGCAGAAACCGGGCGAACATCTCCTTGCCGGTGCCGCTTTCGCCGGAAATGAGCACCGTGGCCTTGGAGGGCGCCACCTGTCGCGCCAGGGCCAGCACCCGGGAGACCACGGAATGTTTTCCTATGATGTCAAACGGATGTGCCTTGTGGACGGGTTTTTTCTGCGCCACGGCAGGCGCATCGGTCCTGGGGGTGGCGGCGATGATCTTTTCGGCGTCCAGGGGCTCCAGCCAGTAGTCCTGCGCACCAAGTTCCAGGTAGCGCTGGGCTTCGTCGGGCGAGCCTTTATCCGTGATGACAATGACGGGCGGGAAGCCCTCCTCCCGGGCTGCCTCCGCCAGCAGCTCCTCCACGCGATACCCCGGCAACCGCGGCCGCGAGAACACCAGCGCCGGGCGACGCTTTTGAATCACGGCCAGCGCACCGCGCAGGGATTCCGCCATGCCGGACTCCAGCCCTTCTTCCTTCAACGTGGAGAAGAGCGCAGACACGGTGGCCGTCGGAGCCAGAAACAACAGCGTTGCAGACATACCCGCTGCATACCCTTATTCCCTGCCTCTTTCAACGGCTTGCGGCCCCTGGAAATCATGTGGACAGCGTTTTCTTCTTTACCAGCCCCCGGCATCGTGGCTATTCTGCGACGATGGACCAACAACGCGCCCTGTTGCTGCTTGAGGCCGTGGCCACCGGCCAGCGTTCGCCCCAGAGCGTTCTGGACGAACTGCGACTCGGCCCTTTCAAAGACGCCCTGCACGCCGCCGACGGCCTGCACCTGGATACCCACCGCGCCCTGCGCACGGGCCACGGCGAAGTGGTCTTCGCGCCGGGCAAAACCATTCCCCGGCTGCTGAGCGCCATGACGCAACTGCGCGAGGTCGGCCCGGCCCTGGCCACCCGCGTGGACCCCGACCAGGCCGCGGCCCTGCGCCAGGCTTTTCCCGACGGCGAATGGTGGGAAGACGCCCGGCTTTTCGCCTGCAACAGCCCCCTGCCGCTGCAGCACACCGCCGGCACACCCGATGCCGGGACGGCGCTGGTGGTGGTCACCGCCGGCACCTCCGACCTGCCCGTGGCCCTGGAAGCCTTTGGCACGGCGCGGTTTCTGGGACTCGCCCCGGCCCTGGTGGCGGATGTGGGCGTGGCGGGCCTGCATCGCCTCACGCCGCATCTGTCCCTGCTGGGCAACGCCCGGCTGCTCATCGTGGTGGCGGGCATGGAAGGCGCACTGCCCAGCGTGCTGGCCGGCCTCACCGGCCGACCCATCCTGGCCGTGCCCACCTCCGTGGGCTATGGCGCCAGCTTCGGCGGTCTGGCCGCCCTGCTGGCCATGCTCAACTGCTGCGCCCCGGGCGTGGCCGTGCTGAACATCGACAACGGCTTCGGCGCAGCCACCATGGCCGCCAAGCTGCTCGGCTAGGGCAAATTATTTTTTGTAAAGAACTCTCGGGGGAACACCTTTCTCCAGAAAGGTTCTTCCGCCCTTCAAAAGCCGGCCCCCTTCCCAACGACTTTTTTAGCAATTCCAAAGTACTATTAAAGTTTTGGAAGGGGAGAGCGCGAGAGGGGAGAACCTTTTGCAAAAAGGTTCCCCNTTTTTCAAAATTAAAATGCTCTAGCGCGCACACGGCTCCACGCGGCAGGCCACCTCGTCCAGCACCTGCAGCAGCGGCGCGTAACAGCCGCCGGGCTCCATGCCCGTGCCGAAGATGGCTTCCCGCCGCGCCTTGAGGGCCTGTTGCGACACGAGATCCGGCACGGTCTTGGCCAGGGTCATGGCCAGCCGCTCGGCCAGCAGGTAGCCCCGCAGATCCCGGGCCAGGACCTCCAGATTGTGGAGGTACGCTTCCTGGTGGGTCTCCAAAATGCGGAGGGCTTCATTCTTTGGAGCACCAGCCAGGGCGTGTCTGGTCAAGGCATTGAGATGATTAAGATGCGATCCTGGCAATCCGGCCCGCCACCCCAGGAGCCATTCGTTGCGCGGAAACAGCAGCATGTGCTCGCGCCCCAGGGCCAGGCAGGCATCCAGCACCTCGCGCGTTCTGAGCAACAGAGGATGGTCCCAGCGCACGGGCAGGGCTTCCAGGTCCCAGGCCGGCACATCCCGCCGCGCAGGCGCAAGCCGGCCGAGCTGCTCCAGCAGGTGCGCCAGCCAGGCATTGGCCTGGGGCGAGGCCGGGGTTTCCAGGTGCGCATAGCTCAACAGATAGCGGCCGAGGCCTTTTTTCCCATGAATGACACATGGTTGCCCGGATAAAAAATCCGGCCGCAGGGAGATGCCATAGGCCTGTTCCCACTCGCCGAAGGCCTGCAGCGGCAGCAGGGACAGGGGCAGGTCGGCAATCCAGAAATCTTCCCCGGGCATGCCGTAGGTGGCCAGCACGTCCACATCCGGCGAGGGCGAGGGCGCAAACCGCGCCGGCCACCAGATGGGCGCCAGAGGCTCGGCAGGCTGATCCGGCGGCAGCAGGTCATGCTCGGCGGAATCATCCTGACAATGCAGATGGATATGCCCGCTGACAAGGTGCAGCAGCCGGTCCCCGATGGCGGCGCGGGTCCAGGGGCACAGGGCCAGACCGTACTCGCCCGTGAGGCCCAGGCCGGAGCCGCCGCAAAACCCCACATACGTGCCGCCCTGCTCCATGTAGTCCTGGATGGCGGCCATGCCCGGGGCCCCCAGGGCCAGGGCCTTGCGACGAGCCACCCCGCCGGGCACCAGGAGCACATTCGGCGGGTTGCGCCTGAGCAGACCTTGGGCTATGTCTTGGCACCGCACCAAGCGATGGGGTACCTGAAAGGCGGCGGCCGCCCGCCAGGCCAACAGGCCCCAGAGGTGGGATTCGTCCCAGAGAATATACAGCATGTCGGTTGGCAGCGCGAGGAGCAGTGGTAAGGTTGCAATGGTGTTTGACGTCGTTGCAACCCTAGCAGGCCAATCGCCCCGGAGGCAAGCGCGCCGATGGACGGTCCAGACCGCCATCATGCGGGCCCGTTGCCACGGATTCACCCTTTACATCCTGTCCTGAATTGGAGCCGCCAATGGCCGCAGCCGCCTCGTCCAATGGTCAAGAACCCGTCACGCTTCCGAAGGGATACGATCCCAAGGACGTGGAATCCCGCTGGAGCGCCTGGTGGGAGGAACGTGGTTCCTTCATCGCCGACCCGGACGCCCCCGGAGCGCCCTACTCCATCGTCATCCCGCCACCCAACGTGACGGGATCCTTGCACATGGGGCATGCCCTGAACCTGACCCTGCAGGATATCCTCTGCCGCCACCATCGCCAGCTGGGCCGCAAGGTCCTCTGGGTGCCGGGCATGGACCATGCCGGCATCGCCACCCAGAACGTGGTGGAACGCATGCTGGCCAAGGAAGGCGTCTCCCGGCACGACCTGGGCCGCGATGCCTTCATTGAGCGCGTCTGGCAATGGAAGGAGGAGTACGGCGGACGCATCCTCAACCAGATCAGGCGGATGGGCGCATCCGTGGACTGGAGCCGCCAGCGGTTCACCCTGGATGAAGGCCTCTCCCGCGCCGTGCGCGAAGTTTTCGTCACCCTGTACGAAGACGGCCTCATTTATAAGGGCAAATATCTGGTCAACTGGTGTATCCGCTGCCACACCGCCCTTGCCGACGACGAGGTGGAATTCACCCCCAAGAAGGGCGTGCTGTATCAGATCAAATACCCCACGCCCGACGGCACCGACGGCCTGGTGGTGGCCACCAGCCGGCCCGAAACCATGCTGGGCGACACCGCCGTGTGCGTGCATCCCGAGGATGAACGCTACCTGCACCTGCACGGCAAGACCGTGCGCCTGCCCCTGACCGACCGCGAGATTCCCGTCATCACGGACACCTACGTGGAAAAGGACTTCGGCACCGGGGCCCTCAAGGTCACGCCGGCGCATGATCCCAACGACTGGGAACTCGGCCGCCGTCACGGGCTGGAAGTGATTTCCGTCCAGGACGACGAAGGCTTCATCAACGAAAACGCGCCGGAACGCTTCCGCGGCCTCGCCCGTGAGCAGGCCCGGGCCAAGGTGCTGGCCGAGCTGGCCGAGCTTGGCCTGCTGGTGGGGCAGACGGAGTACGATCACAACGTGGGCGTGTGCTACCGCTGCAAAAGCGTCATCGAGCCCCACGTCTCCCCGCAGTGGTTCGTCAAGGTCAAGCCGCTGGCAGAAGAGGCCCTTGCGGCCGTGACTGACGGCCGGACGTCCATCCATCCGGAATCCTGGACCAAAACCTACAATCACTGGCTGGAGAACATCCGGGATTGGTGCATCTCGCGGCAATTGTGGTGGGGGCATCGCATCCCGGCCTGGACCTGCGACGGCTGCGGCGAGGTGATTGTGGCGCGCGAAACGCCCACCACCTGCCCCAAGTGCCAGGGATCGCAGCTTGTGCAGGACGAAGACGTGCTGGACACCTGGTTCTCCAGCGCCCTGTGGCCCTTCTCCACCCTGGGCTGGCCGGACAACACCAAGGATCTCGCCGCGTTCTATCCAACGTCGGTGCTGGTGACGGCCTTTGACATCATCTTCTTCTGGGTAGCCCGGATGATGATGATGGGCACCCGCTTCATGGGGCAGCCACCCTTCAAGGACGTGTACATCCATGCCCTGGTGCGCGACGCCGAAGGCAAGAAGATGAGCAAATCCACGGGGAACGTCATCGATCCCCTGGACATGATCGACCGCTTCGGCACGGATTCCCTGCGCTTCACCTTTGCCGCCTTCGCCGCCATGGGGCGCGACATCCGGCTTTCGGAAGAACGCATCGAAGGCTACCGCCATTTTGTGAACAAGCTGTGGAATGCCGCGCGCTTCTCCCTCATGCATCTGCCGGAGGCCCCGGCCATGCCCGCGCACCCGCTGCATGAGACGCCCGGCGTACACCATGCCTGGCTGTTCCACCGGCTGGAGGAACTCAAAACCCAGGTGCAGGAAGCCATTGCCGGCTACTACTTCAACGAGGCCGCCCAGGCGCTGTACAGCTTCATCTGGCACGAGTTCTGCGACTGGTACCTGGAAATGATCAAGCCCGAGCTTTCCGGCGAGGACGACGCCCGCAAGCAGGCCTGCCGCGCCTGCCTGTGGACCGGGCTCACGGAAACCCTGGTGCTGCTGCACCCCATCATGCCCTTTGTGACCCAGGAGATCTGGTCCTGCCTGCCGGGCGTGGCCGGGGAGGATCTCTCGGCCCAGCCGTATCCCGAGCGCCGGCCCCAGTGCGTGAACCCGCGGGCAGCGCATGCCTTCTCCCTCATCCAGGAATCCGTGGTCGCCATCCGCGCCATCCGTGGCGAGCTGAACATCAGCCCCGGCCTGGAACTGGCCGTGCTCATCCAGACCGCCAACGAGGAAGACGCCCAGCTGTACGCGGAAAACGCGGGCATGCTCTCCCTGCTGGCCCGCTGCAAGGCCCCGGCCCTTGGCACCCAGGCCGCGCCCGTCAATGCGCCGCGCGCCTCGGCCACGGCCGTGGTGCAGGGCAACGTCATCTTTGTGCCCCTGGCCGGCGCGGTGGATTTTGAGACGGAAATCGCCCGGTTGGACAAGGAATTGGCCAAGCTGGACAAGGAAATCACCATCGTCAACAAGAAGCTGGCCAACGAGGGCTTCCGGGCCAAGGCCCCGGCCGAGGTGGTGGCCAAGGAGAAGGAAAAGGTGGAGATGATGTCCGACAAATCCGCCACCCTTCAGGCCCGCCGCGCCCGGCTGGTGGAAGCACGCGACGACGCCACGCACTCCAACGCAACTGCTGGGGGAAACGCATAATGCTGGTTTATCTCATCGGCGCAGGCCCGGGCGATCCCGGGCTGCTCACCCTCAAGGGCAAGGCCGTGCTGGAAACGGCGGATGTGGTGGTCTACGACTATCTGGCCAACCAGTCCTTTCTGAATTTCTGCCGGAAAGACGCGGAAATCATTTACGTCGGCAAGAAGGGCGGCGACCACACCCTGCCCCAGGACCAGATCAACCAGCTGCTGGTGACAAAGGCCAAGGAAGGCAAGGTCATCGCCCGGCTCAAGGGTGGGGACCCCTACGTCTTTGGTCGCGGTGCGGAAGAAGCGCAGGAGCTGCTGGCCGCGGGCGTGAACTTTGAGGTGGTGCCCGGCGTCACCTCCGGCGTTGCCGGGCTGGCCTATGCCGGCATTCCCGTCACGCATCGCAGCTACGCGTCCTCGGTGAGCTTTATCACCGGGCACGAGGATCCCACCAAGACCACCACGGCCCTGCACTGGGATGCCCTGGCCAAGTCCGCCTCCACCCTGGTCTTTTTCATGGGGATGAAGAACCTGCCGGATATCGCCAGCAATCTCATGGCCGCCGGCATGTCCGGCAGCACCCCGGCCGCCCTGGTGCACTGGGGCGCCACCTGCCGGCATCGCTCCTGCGTGGGCACCCTGGAAACCCTGCCCCGGCTGGCCAAGGAGCAGAAATTCACCTCGCCCTCGCTCATTGTGGTGGGCGAAGTCTGCAAGCTCCATGACGAACTGAACTTCTTCGAAAAGCGTCCCCTGCTGGGCAAGGGCATCGTCGTCACCCGGGCGCGGGAACAGGCCAGCGACCTCGCCAGCCTTCTGGAAGCCCAGGGCGCCTGCGTGCACCAGTTCCCCACCATCGCCGTCACGCCGCTCACGGACTTCACCGTGCTGGACGCAGCCCTGGACGAACTCGGCAGCTACGACTGGCTCGTCTTCACCTCCATCAATGGCGTGGAACATTTCTGGAACCGCCTGCTGGCCACCGGGCGCGATGCCCGGGCCCTGGCCGGCTGCAAGGTGGCGGCCATCGGGCCGGCCACGGCCCAGGGGCTGAAGGATCGCGGCATTGTGGCGGATTTTCTCCCCGAACGCTTCGTGGCCGAGTACGTGGCCGAAGGCATGCTCGCCAGCGGCGCGGCCGGGAAAAAGATCCTTGTCCCCCGGGCCAAGGAAGCCCGCGAACTGCTGCCGGACGAGCTGCGCAAGGCCGGCTGCCATGTGGATGTGGTGCCGGTGTACGAGACCGTGCGCGCGGACTCCGACGCCGCCGCCCTCCTGGAAGTGCTCCAGGCCGGGGGCGTGCAGTGCGTGACCTTTGCCTCCAGCTCCACGGTGGACAACTTCTTCGCCCTGGTGCCGGCAGACGAGTTCCGCCGTCTGGCCCCGGACGCCAAGCTGGCCTGCATCGGTCCGGTGACGGCCAATACGCTGAAAAAATACGGCTTCGGCGTGGATATCCAGCCGGAAGACTACACCATCCCGGCCCTGGTGCAGGCCGTTGTCGATTATTGCGCGCATTAGAGCAGCGTTTTTTTGAAACGTGCTCTCGGGGGAAAACCTTTCTGGAGAAAGGTTTTCCCCCGAACCCCCTTTCCAAAGACTTTTTATGGTGATTCACGGTCACTAGGAAAGTTTTAGAAGGGGAGAGCGCGAGAGGGGAGAACCTTTTGCAAAAAGGTTTCCCCTCTCGCAACGACCTTTCTCAAGACGAACATGCCCTAGCCCGCATCAGGACCGCGCCATGCTCAACCTCGCCGTGCTCGTCTCCGGATCAGGATCCAACCTGCAGGCCATGCTCGACCGCAAGGCGCAGGGGCTGCTGGATGTTGATTTCCGGCTGGTGCTCTCCAACAAGGCGGATGCCTACGGGCTTGAACGGGCGCGCGCTGCCGGCGTGCCCGCCCTGGCCATCGACCATCGCCAGTTCCCGGACCGCGAAGCCTTCGACGCCGCCATGGTCGCCGCCATCAGGGACCATGGTGCAGACACCGTCGCCCTGGCCGGCTTCATGCGTCTGCTGACGCCGACCTTCCTCAACGCCTTCCCCGGCCGCGTGCTGAACATCCACCCTGCCCTGCTCCCCAGCTTCCCCGGCGCCCGCGGCCAGCGAGATGCCGCCGCCTACGGCGTTACCATCGCCGGCTGCACCGTGCATCTGGTGGATGAGCAGATGGACCACGGCCCCATCATCATCCAGGCCGCCGTGCCCGTGCCGCCCGGCGCGGACGGCGAGGCCCTGGCCGCACGCATCCTGACCTGGGAACACCGCATCTACCCCCAGGCCTTGCAGTGGCTGGCCCAGGACCGGCTGCGCCTGGACGGCCGGCACGTGCGCATACACGGCCCCGCTGCCACCCCGGCCACGCCCGGCGACGCCCTGGTGCATCCGCCCCTGGAACCGGGGTTCTAAAGCATTTTAATTTTGAAAAAGGACATTGCGAGAGAGGAAACCTTTTNAAAGGTTTTCCCCCGAGAACTCCTTTCAAAGATAACTTGCTCTAAAGCCTGTTTCTCCATGCCAGAGCAAGGGTTCCGTGCATGGGACGCCTTGCGGCTGCAGAATTTTGCTTGCATTTTTCAGGGAATAGGTATTCAACACGAATATCTGCCAAGGCACATCCGCACGCATGTGGCAGGCGGGATTTTTCGGGAGGGGGGGCATGGCATTCCAATTCACCCTGTCGGATGCGGAAAAGCAATACCTCAAGACCATTGCGCGCGAGGCCATCGAAGCCGGCCTGAAGCGTCAGCCGTATGCGCCGTCCGAACCGCCCACGGCCACGCTGCGTGAACACCTGGGCGCATTCGTCACCCTCACGCTGCACGGGGAATTGCGCGGGTGCATCGGCCATGTGCTCGGCGATGCGCCGCTGTACACCACCGTGGCCCAGATGGCCCGGGCGGCGGCTTTTGAGGATCCGCGGTTCCCGTCCCTCACGGCCCGGGAATTTGCCGTGGCGGCGCTGGAAATCTCCATCCTCTCCCCGGTCACACCGTGCCCGGATCCGGAGCAGGTCGAGGTGGGCCGGCACGGGCTCATCGTCAATCGCCACGGCCGTTCGGGGCTGCTGCTGCCCCAGGTGGCAGTGGACTGGGGCTGGACCCGCGACGAGTTCCTGGCCCACACCTGCCGCAAGGCCGGACTGCCTGAACACTGCTGGCGTCAGACCGGCACGCAGCTGTTCTGGTTCGAGGCCGTGGTGTTTTAATCGATCCACAAATGTGCCTGCCGTTTTCGGTATGGCAAACGCCTTGCGATTTCAGGCAAGGAAAGCTATCGTCAACCCACTGTCCCAGAGAGCATTAGCGAGGAATCCCATGCGTTTTGTATCGTTTTTGACATCTTTCCTCCTGCTGGCCACGGTGCTTCTCTCCACGGGCGCGCATGCCCAAACCGCCCCCACGGCCAGGCCCGAGGCCCAGCAGCAAAAGCCTGCGCCGGCTGCGCCGGTGGCCCCGGCTGCGCAGGCCAAGCCCGGGGTGCCCCTGGCCATCGAGCATGCCGGCGCAGACGCCGTGGGCGGCTCCCTGGCGTACAAACTCAAGGATCTCGCTGGCCGGTCCAGCCTGTTCCAGTTGAGCACCGCCGACGAAAAACGCATCAAGCTGATGGTGCGCACGATGGAAGAATTTCGCGACCGGCCCAACGAGGCCTCGGTGTACAGCGTGGTCTGGGTGTATTCCGAAAACGAATCCACCCTTAAATACTTTCTGGATGTCGAAAGCGGCCTGGTGTTTGCCGGCACGGCGGACGAAAAAGCGCAGGCCCTGCTCTCCAAAACCCAGGAACTTGCTAGCCGATATGGCTATCTCTTTGAGTAAAGGCTCGGCATGGCCTGCATTCTGGTTGTAGACGATGAGGAGTCCATTCGCATCACGTTCCGAGCATTCCTGGAGCGCGAGGGGCACACCGTCCATGTGGCGGAAGGCTATGAGCAGGCGCGACGGTTCCTGGACCACACCGTGCCGGATTTGCTGTATCTGGACATCCTGCTGCGCGGTCCCAGCGGGCTGGAACTGCTCAAGCATGTGCGGGAGCGGCAGTTTTCGTGTCTGGTGGTGGTCATCACCGGGGAACCGTCTCTGGAATCGGCCACCGAAGCCCTGCGGCTGGGCGCGCACGACTACATTTCCAAGCCCATCAACCGGGATTCCCTGCTCCACAGCGCCCGCGTGACCCTGAAGCACAAGGCGCTGCAAGACGAAAAGCGCCAGCTGGAGGCGGAAAAGGAATGGCTCCGCCTGCATCTGGAGGCCATGTTCCAGAGCATTTCCTCCGCAGTCATCACGTTCGATCAGGACATGCGCGTCATTCGCGCCAATGCGGCCACGCGCACCATCCTGGGCCTGGATCCGGATCGCCTGCCCGGGTAGCTCTGCGCGCTGGCCCTGGGCGAACGCCACGAAGCGTTTTGCGACGTGGTGCGCCGGACCCTGCGGCAGGCGCCGGTGCGGGAATTTCGCGTGGAGTTGCCCGCCAACGGACGGCCGGCACAATCGCTGGTGCTGGACTGCTCCCCCATGCAGGACGCCCAGCGCCGTCACCTGGGGGCCGTGCTGCTGGCGCGGGACATCACCCGGCTGGCCGGCCTGGAGCGCGCTCTCAAGGAGCGGACCAGCTTCCGGAAAATAATCGGCAAGAGCAAGGAAATGCAGGAAATCTTCCAGCTCGTGGAAGATCTTTCCAAGACGGACACCTCCGTGCTCATCACTGGCCCCAGCGGCACGGGCAAGGAGCTGGTGGCCGAGGCCCTGCACGCCAACGGCCCGCGGGCATCCCAGCAGCTGGTGAAGGTGAACTGCTCGGCGCTTTCGGAAAATCTCCTTGAGAGCGAGCTGTTTGGACACGTACGCGGCGCCTTTACCGGCGCGGTGCGGGACAAGGTCGGCCGGTTCAGGCTGGCGCATCGCGGCACCATCTTTTTGGATGAAATCGGGGATGTCTCCCCCAAAATCCAGCTCAATTTGCTGCGCGTGCTGCAGGAAAAAGAATTCGAGCGCGTGGGCGACACGGAAACCATCAAGGTGGATGTGCGCGTCATCGCCGCCACCAATGTGGATCTGCGCGAAAAAGTCCGCCGCGGCGAATTCCGGGAAGATCTCTTCTACCGGCTCAAAGTGGTGGAACTGCAGCTGCCTGCCCTCAAGAATCGCCGGGAGGACATCCCCTTGCTCCTGGATCACTTCATGGCCTTGTTCTCCCGGCAACTGGGCAAGCACATCCATGAGGTGGCGGAGGAAGTGCAGACCGTCTTCATGGACTACCACTGGCCCGGCAACATCCGCGAGTTCAGGCACGCCATTGAGCACGCATTCATCCTGTGCCGCAGCAACCGCATCGAACTGGAGCACCTGCCGCGGGAAATCCGGGAAGCCGCCCTGCCCATCACCGCCGCCTGCGCCGGGGCCCTGCCGCTGCTGGATGAATCCTCCCTGCGCGATGCCCTGGTGCGCACCGGCGGCAACAAGGCCAAAGCCGCCCGGCTGCTGGGCATCAGCCGCCAGACCATCTACCGCAAGCTGGAAGAATTCGGCCTCCAGGAATAGTCCATTGCTTTATCTCATTTTTTAGGGATGTTGCATGTGCCTGCAGCCCGTGCTAGATGCTGTGGTGCGGGGTTGGCAAATTGCCACCGCGATTGCGATCCACCACGCAAAGAGGCGGCGACGGGTATGATTCGCGTCCAGCACATCACCTCTCTTGATGAGTTCGAGTCCCTGGCCCAGGAGTGGGATCGCCTGGTCCTGGCTTCCCGGTTCCCTACCCCCATGCTGCTGCACGACTGGGCGTCCTGCTGGCTGCGCACCGTGGGCAAGGCATATGCCCCGGCGGTGATCGCCGTCTGGGAAAGCGACCAGCTGGCGGCGGTCGCCCCCTTGTGCCGGCGACGTCTCCATCTGGGGCCGGTGCCGGCGCTGCACGAGCTTCGCACCCTGGGCGCGGCGGGCGTTTCCGGCATGTATTTCGATTTTCCCGTGCATGCCCAGGCCAGCAAGCACGCCCGGCAGGCCCTGCTGCAGGCGCTGCACCAGATGCCGCAATGGCATCGGCTGCGGCTGGAGCGCATGACCCCTGGCTCCCAACTGCTCGACGCCTGCCAGCACGGCACCCTGTTTGGCGACACCGTCACGGAATGCCGGCAGGACGTCCCCTGCCCGGTGTTGCCCCTGCCGGACACCATGGCCGAGCTGGAAGCCGGCATGGACCCGGTGTTTCGCGCCATCCTGCGTCGCAAGAACCTCAAGATCGCCCCGTCCAGGCATGCGGTCGCCTTTGTCCCTGCCATCCCCGCCGAGACCCTGGACGCAGACCTGACCCGCCTGTTTCAGGTGCATACAGCCCGTTGGACGCACATGGGCCATGCCGGCGAATTTGCCAATGCGGACCGGACGCAATTCTTCATCGACCTTGCCCACCGCCTGCATGCAAAGGGCTGGCTGCGCTTTTCCAAGCTGCTGTTGGACGGCGAGGGCCACTGCTTTGTCTATGGCGTGCAACTTGGGGATCAGTATTTCGGCCTGCAGACCGGCATCAGCCCGGAGGGGCTGGCCTGCCATGCTGGCATTTACAACATGTACCAGCTCATGCAACACCTGCTGCCCACGGCCTCGCGCTTCCACTTTATGGAAGGGGATGAGTCGTACAAATTCAAGTGGGGCGCCATGCCTCAGATGTCCTACACCATGCAGGCCTGGCACGGATTGCGCGGCCGCGCCGTGTGCAGATTGCGGCGCATGCGGCAAGTGGTGCAGGCCTGGCGGGCGCAGCGCGCGGCGACGGTGGAGTGATTGTCGGCAGGGTGCTGACACGTCACACCAGGACATGCCGGCACCCTGCCGCTTCTCGTTTACGCTGCGCATTCCTCTTCGGCCGGCACGGTGGCTGACTCCACCGCCGGCTCCATGGCCAGGCGATAGGCGGCCACGTCCTCCACGCTGAGCACAATCATATCATGGCGCTCGGCAAAGGCCACGATTTCCGGCGTGCGGGCCATGGTGCCATCCGGGTTGGTCAGCTCGCACAGCACACCGCAGGGAGCCAGACCAGCCAGGCGCATCAGGTCCACCGTGGCCTCGGTGTGGCCGCGGCGTTCCAGCACGCCGCCGGGGCGGGCCCGCAGGGGGAAGACATGCCCCGGCCGGCGCAGGCTGGCGGGGGTGGCGTCCTCGGCGGCGGCGGCCTGCACGGTGCGCACACGATCCGCGGCGGAAACGCCCGTGGTTACGCCGTGGGCCGCCTCCACACTCACAGTGAAGGCCGTCTGGTAGCGGCTGGAATTGTCCTGGACCATCATGGGCAGATCCAGGGCACGGACTTTCTCATCCGTAAGGCACAGGCACACGATGCCGCTGCACTCGCGGATAAGCATGGCCATCTGGGCCACGGTCAAGGTTTGGGCCGGGAAGATGAGGTCGCCTTCGTTCTCGCGGCCTTCATCATCCACCACGAGCACCCCGCCACCCGCGGCCAGCGCGGCCAACGCGCGTTCCACCCGTTGCGTGGCATTCCCGAAGCGATCCAACAGCGTCTGATTCATGGGCTCTTTCCTCATTGCATCAAAGGGCCAGAATCAGGGCATGGGAACAGACAGCCCCTGCCGGACGCACGACGCACCCCGCCTCGCGCAGCAGCTGCACGCGACGCAGCACGGCCTGCAGACAGGCGGCCGCCTTATCCTCTTTCATCCGGACTGTCACCGTCGGCTCTGGCCTTGCACCAGATCTGCTGGACCCTGCGCCGGCACAACCGGCCCGGCACAGGCGCTCGCGGGCTCTCCAGGCACGACGCCGACCGCCGATCCCGGAATACCGCCGGTGGGGAATTGCACCCCGCCCTGAGAATAAGTGGGAGATGCATGCGTCAGGCAGGGCGGATCTGTCAAGGGCCAGATCACGGACCAGATCACGGACCAGATCAGGGACGCGGGCCGATGTTCCTAGTGTTATTCGTGATTTGTGTCACATGGACAGAGATGAATGAGACACTTCTGTCTCTCCGGCAAGCAGAATCAAGTCATGCGGGTGACAAATTAACCACAACACATTGAATTATCGAAAGAAAGATTTCCACACCCCATCGTCTAATATCTCATTTCATTGGCACCATTGTTGCTTTTGCCAACAGAATCAATCCTTTCACCATGTTGTTTTGCATAAAGTTGCTTATGCTGCCCACCGTTGGAGCTGACGCCCTGCACCCGGACGCATTGCAGCAAGAGGAACTCCTCTTGCTTGGCGTGTTGCGGGATCAGGACCACGAGGTGCTGACCGACACGCTGGAGGCCATCTGGAAGGAATTCGCCGGCAGGCTGGCCGTGTGGCTGCTTGAGGAAACTGCGCTGGCGGAAGTCACGGACTGTTTCGCCATCACCGGCACCCCCACCTTCTTGCTGCTGCATCGGGGGGTGGAACTGGAACGGCACCTGGGCCGGGCAGATGCCTCCACCCTTGCCGCCTTCATCCGCCGACACGCGCCGTTTTCGCACCTCGCGTCTCCATAAGTCACCAGTCCCTTCGCCTTGTGCGAGGCCCATTGTGAGTGGCTTGCGTTTTCTTTGGATTGCCCCCCAATTCGCCAAGGATCCTGCCGAGCCGCTCATCTGCTCCCAGACGGGGACCTGCACAGGTCCCCGTTTTTCTTGCGCCGCCCCTGCGCTCCGGCCTTTGCCAATTCCTCGCGTTCCGGCTATGCTCGGCCCATGACAACGCACCTGCAACCCGGCGAATTTTCCCTGCTGACCCAATGCGGCACGGCCCGGGCCGGCCTGCTCGGCACGGCCCATGGCACCCTGGAAACCCCGGTCTTCATGCCCGTGGGCACCCAGGGCACGGTGAAGGCCCTAGGCCCGGACGATCTGGCGGCCCTGGGGCCGCGCATCATCCTGGGAAACACGTACCACCTGTACCTGCGTCCTGGCGACGAGCGCGTGGCCCGGCTGGGCGGCCTGCACCAGTTCATGGGCTGGAATGGCGCCATCCTCACGGATTCCGGCGGATTCCAGGTCTTCAGCCTCCAGGGTCTGCGACGCATCGAGGAAGAGGGGGTCACGTTCCAGTCCCACATCGATGGCTCCCGGCATCTCTTTTCGCCGGAAAAAGTCGTGTCCATCCAGCGCAATCTGGGGTCGGACATCATGATGGTGCTGGACGAGTGCGTGCCCTACGGCGCAGACAGGGAGTACACGGCCAAGTCCCTCCAGCTGACCACCCGCTGGGCCCGGCGCTGCCGCGAGGCGCACCCGGCCCTGGACCGCGGCCAGTTGCTCTTCGGCATCGTCCAGGGCGGCTTTTTTCCGGACCTGCGCGCCGAAAGCGCCCGCCAGCTGATGGAGATTCCCTTCGACGGCTTTGCCATCGGCGGGCTTTCCGTGGGAGAATCCCGCGCCGAGATGCTGGACATCCTGGCCCACACCGCCCCCCTGCTGCCGCAGGACAAACCCCGCTACCTCATGGGCGTGGGCACCCCGCGCGATCTGCTGGACGGCATCGCCCTGGGGGTGGACATGTTCGACTGCGTGTTGCCCACCCGCAACGCCCGCAATGGCACGCTCTTCACCAGCTTCGGCAAAACCAACATCAAGCTGGCCAAATACGCCGAAGACCCCGCCCCCCTGGATCCGGCCTGCACCTGCTACACCTGCCGCACCTTTTCCCGCGCCTACCTGCGTCATCTGTACATGGCCCGCGAGCTGCTGGCCTACCGGCTGAATACCATCCACAACATCCACTATTATCTCGACCTCATGCGCCAGGCCCGCGCCGCCATCCTCGAACACCGCTTCGAGGCCTTCCGCCGCGACATCCTGGCCCACTATGAAGATGAGGCCACGCCCTCAGGAGACGCCGCATGTCCCAGCAGCCCAACGCCCTGATCCGCGAAAAAAGCCCCTACCTCCTCCAGCACGCGCACAACCCCGTGGCCTGGCACGCCTGGAATGAGGACGCCTTTGCCCTGGCCCGCGAGCAGGACAAACCCGTCTTCCTTTCCATCGGCTATTCCACCTGCCACTGGTGCCATGTGATGGCCCACGAGAGCTTTGAGGATGAAGAAGTCGCCCGCCTGCTCAATGACTGGTTCATCCCCGTCAAGGTGGACCGCGAGGAACGGCCGGACATCGACTCCCTGTACATGACCGTCTGCCAGCTCATGACCGGCGCCGGGGGCTGGCCCCTCACCGTGTTCATGACCGCAGACAAAATGCCCTTCTTTTCCGCCACATACATTCCCAAGATGACGCGCTTCGGCCGCACGGGCATGCTGGAGTTGTTGCCGCGCATCAACGAGCTGTGGCAGCAGCGCCGGCGGGACATTCTGCAATCTGCCGTGTCCATTGCCGAACACCTGCGCCAGTTCGTCGAAGGGGATCTGCTGCGCCAGCACCAGGAGACAGCGCCCCTGTCCGCCGCCACGCTGGACCGCGCCTGCGCCCAGTTGCTGGAACGCTTTGATGCCGAGCACGGCGGCTTTGGCGGCGCGCCCAAGTTCCCCTCCCCCCACAACCTGCTCTTCCTGCTGCGTCGCCATGCCCGCACCGGCAACGCCCAGGCCCTGCAGGCCGTGGAACGCACCCTGCTGGCCATGCGGCTGGGGGGATTGTTCGATCAGCTGGGCGGCGGCTTCCACCGCTATTCCACGGACGAACGCTGGCTGCTGCCCCACTTCGAAAAGATGCTCTACGATCAGGCCACCCTGACCAGGGCCTATCTGGAAGGATTCGAGGCCACCGGCAACGCCCTGTTCGCCGAGACGGCCCGCGCCGTGTTCGACTATGTGCAACGCGATCTGCTGGACGATAGCGGCGCGTTTCATGCCGCGGAAGACGCCGACAGCGAAGGCGAGGAAGGCAAGTTCTACGTTTTCACCACCGAAGAACTGGTCCAGATCCTGGGCGAGGAAGACGCCGCCCTGGCTGCGGAACTCTTCAACTGCCGCCGCGAGGGCAACTTCCTGGAAGAAGCCACGGGCCACGCCACCGGCGCGAACATCCTGCACCTGACCGCCCCCCTGGAGACCCTGGCCCAGGCCATGGGCCTGCCGGTGGACGAGTTGCGGCGGCGCACGAATGCCATCATCGCCCGGCTCTTCGACGCCCGCGGCCGCCGGGTGCGTCCCCACAAGGACGACAAGATCCTGGCGGACTGGAACGGGCTGATGATCGCCTCCCTGGCCTACGGCGCACGCGTACTGCAGGATCAGAATCTGGCCGCGGTCGCTGCCCGGGCTGCGACATGCATCCTTGCCACCATGCGGCTGCCCGATGGCGGGCTCTACCACCGCTACCGCGACGGCGAAGCCGCCGTGCCCGGCCTGCTGGACGACTACGCCGCCATGCTCTGGGGTCTGCTGGAGTTGCACCAGGCCACGGCCGACACCGCATGGCTGGATCAGGCCCGGACACTGGCCACCTTGATGTGCGAAAAATTCTGGGACACCGACCGCGGCGGCTTCTTCCAGGTGGCCGGGGATGCCGAAGCCCTGCTGGTCCGGCTCAAGGATGTGCACGACGGCGCCGTGCCCTCGGGCAACTCCCTGGCCTTCTTCGGCCTGCGCCTGCTGGCCCGCCTGACCGGCGACACCGCCTGGACCGAAAAAGCCCAGGCCATGCTCCAGGCCTTCGGCAACGACATCGCCGCCATGCCCCTTTCCTACACGTTCTTCTGCTGCGGCCTGGAGGACATGTTCCAGCCAGCCGCCCAGGCATAACACGCAGGGCGCGCATCAAGAGGGTGCGGGGGGAACACCGTTGCAAAAAAAGGTGCTCCCCCCACCGTCAAAAGACATGCTACTGCAGCAGCAGGTTCATGGCCGGTACGACGCCGGCTTTTTTTGCCAGTGCGTACACCGTGACGCGGCTATTGGACGCATCAGCGACATAGATATAATCATTACGATCCCCGACGGCAACAGCAAACGGAAGCGCAACCTGCCCGTTGCCGCTGCCGTAGCTGCCCCATGCAACCTGGAACTGCCGGGCCGCGGAAAACTGCTGGAGGCGGTGATTGTGCGTGTCCGCCACGTACACCGAACCATCCGGGCCCACGGTGATGCCTTGCGGATGGCTGAACTGCCCGTCGCCGTCACCCCAGACGCCCCATGTGGCCTGGAACACGCCAGCCGCAGAAAACTTCTGAATGCGGTGATTGCTTGTGTCCGCCACGTACACCGAGCCGTCAGGCGCCACGGCGATGCCTAACGGATAGTTGAACTGCCCGTCGCCGCTGCCGCTGCTGCCCCATTTGGCCTGAAACTCCCCGGCCGCAGAAAACTTCTGGATGCGGTGATTGTACGTGTCCACCACATACACCGAGCCACCAGATGCCACGGCAATGCCATGTGGATAGTTGAACTGCCCGTCGCCGCTGCCGTAGCTGCCCCACTTGGCTAGGGGCATCCCGGCCGCGGAGAACTGCTGGATGCTGTGGCCGCCATAGTCCGCCACATAGACCGAGCCGTCCGGCGCCACGGCAACGCCCGTGGGCTGGTTGAACTGCCCGGTGCCGCTGCCCTGGCTGCCCCATTTGCTCTGAAACACCCCGGCCGAGGAAAACTTTTGGATGCGGTGATTGCCGGTGTCCGCCACGTACACTGATCCATCGCCCGCCACAGCAATGCCGCGCGGCCAGTTGAACTGCCCGTCCCCGCTGCCGCTGCTGCTCCATGTGGTCTGGAACACCCCGGCCGACGAAAACTTCTGGATGCGGTAATTGTATGTATCCGCCACATACACCGAGCCGTCAGACGCCACGGCAATACCCAGCGGAGAATTGAACTGCCCGTCGCCGCTGCCGTAGCTGCCCCATTTGGTCTGGAACACCCCGGCCGACGAAAACTTCTGGATGCGGTAATTGTATGTATCCGCCACATACACCGAGCCGTCAGACGCCACGGCAATACCCAGCGGAGAATTGAACTGCCCGTCGCCGCTGCCGTAGCTGCCCCATTTGGTCTGGAACACCCCGGCCGACGAAAACTTCTGGATGCGATTATTGTTCGAATCCGTCACGTACACTGAGCCGTCAGACGCCACGGCGGTGCCGCGCGGAGAGTTGAACTGCCCGTCGCCGCTGCCGCTGCTGCCCCACGTGGTCTGGAACACCCCGGCCGAGGAAAACTTCTGGAGGCGGTGGTTCTCCGTGTCCGCCACATACACCGAGCCATCAGACGCCACGGCGATGCCGCGCGGAGAGCTGAACTGCCCGTTGCCGCTGCCGCTGCTGCCCCATTTGGCCTGAAACACCCCGGTTGCGGAAAATTTCTGGATGCGGTGATTGCCCGTGTCCGCCACATACACCGAGCCATCAGACGCCACGGCGATGCCGCGTGGCGAGAGGAATTGCCCGTCGCCGCTGCCGTGGCTGCCCCATTTGGCCTGGAACACCCCGGCCGCGGAAAACTTCTGGATGCGGTGATTGTACATGTCCGCCACGTACACCGAGCCATCAGGGGCCACGACGATGCTTTGCGGAGCGTAGAACTGCCCGTCGCCGTTGCCCTGGCCGCCCCATCGGGCTTCCTCCTCCCCGCCAGGGGAAAAGGCCGCCACCTCGTGCAGCCCATTGCAATAATAGAGGGTGCCGTTCTGGGCCACGGCCACCCCGTTCGGATTCGTCACCGTCAGTCCAGCGGGCCAGTGGGCAATGAACGTTGGGGGCGTCTGGGCCAGGGCAGCCCCCGTCGCCAGACACCACACCATGCTGAAAAGGAACACGACAACGCGCCAAAGGACTCCCAACGCATGCCGCATACGCCCTCCACCGGGTAGATGAATCGCACCAGCTTTTGCAATGCTACGCGCAATTGCTGCCTGTCGCAAGCGCGCAGCAGCGCATCACGCGCCGCCCCCCTGCAGCGGCATGGCCGCTCCCCATCTGCCCGCCGCTACTGCAGCAATAGATGCATGGCCGGCAGGAAGCCTCCAGTGAAGGCCTCAATCTCCACTGGAAACACCACCACGCGGTGATTTCCCGTATCTGTTACGTACGCCAACCCGCCAGACGCCACGGCGATGCCTCGGGGACTATTGAACTGCCCGCTGCCGCTGCCGTAGCTGCCCCACTGTTGCAGGTACGTACCGACAGCGCTGAATTGCTGAATGCGGTGGTTGTTCGTGTCCGCCACGTACACCGAACCATCCGGGGCCACGACGATGCTGCGCGGATGGCTGAACTGCCCGTCGCCGCTGCCCTCGCTGCCCCACTGCTGCAGGTACGTACCTGCAGCACTGAACTGCTGGATGCGATGGTTTCCAGTATCCGCCACATAGACCGACCCGTCAGGCGCCACGGCGATGCCGTGTGGTTCTATGAACTGCCCGTCGCCGCTGCCCTCGCTGCCCCACTGGCGCAGGTACGTACCTGCAGCACTGAACTGCTGAATGCGATGGTTGCCAGCCTCCGCCACATAAATCGAACCGTCCGCCGCCACGGCAATGCCCCTGAGGCCGCTGAACCGCCCGTCGCCGCTGCCGCTACTGCCCCACGTCGTCTGGAAGACCCCGGCCGAGGAAAACTTCTGGATACGGTAATTCCTCATGTCCGTCACATACACTGAGCCGTCTGGAGCCACGGCGATGCCGCGCGGGGAGTCCAACTGTCCATTGCCGTGACCGTAGCTACCCCATGTGACCTGAAATTCCCCGGTTGCCGAAAACTTCTGAATGCGGTCATTGC
Organism: Megalodesulfovibrio gigas DSM 1382 = ATCC 19364; assembly: GCF_000468495.1. NCBI lineage: Bacteria > Pseudomonadati > Thermodesulfobacteriota > Desulfovibrionia > Desulfovibrionales > Desulfovibrionaceae > Megalodesulfovibrio > Megalodesulfovibrio gigas. Next base: position 1,752,213 of record NC_022444.1, on the reverse strand, counting down.
CTGTGTCCGCCACGTACACTGAGCTATCCGAAGCCACAGTGATACTTTCGGGGGAAAAAAACTGCCCGTCGTCGCCGCCTTGGCTACCCCATTTATGCTGAAACACCCCGGCCGCGGAAAACTGCTGAATGCGATTGTTCCAATTGTCCGCCAAGTACACCGAGCCGTCAGAGGCCACAGCGATCCTTGTGGGAAGAGAAAACTGTCCGTCGTCGCCGCCTTGGCTGCCCCATTGGCGCTGAAACTCTCCGGCCGCGGAAAACTGCTGAATGCGATCATTCCCATAATCCGCCACGTAGACCGAGCCGTCCGCACCAACCGCGATGCCCGGCGGAAAGTTGAACTGCCCGTCGTCGCTGCCGAAGCTGCCCCACGTGACCTGGAATTCCCCGGTTGCGGAAAACCGCTGGATGCGGTCACCCATTGTATCCGCCACGTACACCGTGCCGTCGGGAGCCACGGCGATGCCCTCGGGGCCCATGAACTGCCCGTCGTCGTTGCCGCTGCTGCCCCATTTGGCCTGAAACACCCCGGCCGCGGAAAACTTCTGGATGCGATAGTTGTTAGTGTCCGCCACATACACCGACCCGTCCGGCCCCATGGCGATGTCGGACGGGTAGCAGAATTGCCCATCGTCGCTGCCTTCGCTGCCCCACTTGATCTGGAACACCCCGGCCGAGGAAAACTTCTGGATACGGTTATTGGCCGCGTCCGCCACATACACCGAGCCATCCGGGGCCACGACGATGCTGCGCGGATGGCTGAACTGCCCGTCGCCGCTGCCCTGGCCGCCCCAGCGGGCTTCCTCCACCCCACCGGGAGAAAAGGCCACCACCTCGTTCAGATCATTACAATAATAGACCGTACCGTTCTGGGCCACGGCCACCCCGGACGGCCTCGTGACCGTCACCCCCTCGGGCCAGTGGCCCATAACGGTGGGGAGCGCCTGGGCCAGGGCTGTGCCCGCCGGCACACACCACACCACCCCGACCAGAAACATGACAACGCGCCAACACACTCCCACCGCATGCCGCATAACCCCTCCGCCGGGCGCACGAATCGCAGGACCGCAAGAAATTATCGCAATGGCTGAAACAGTTCCAAAAATTTTATAATTAAGTCAAATAAATATGTCAATACCAATTTAAAATGCAGAAAACACAACGATGTCAAACGTTGCAACCCCACGCCCCCTATCCTAGTCCCGATGCTGTCGCACCCAGTCCTCCCAGCCCGGCGGGATTTTCTGGAAGTGCATGTAATCCACCTTTTCCGCCTTGTTCCAGTCCCCGCCCCAGGTCCAGCCCAGGCGCTTGAAGGCCTGCACCACGGGCGACTCCGGCGTCAGCGTCCCCGGAGCGGCCGGGGCATACGTGGCCCCCGGAGGCAGGATCAGCTTGCCCTTGATGTATGGATTCAGGTGCGGATTGATGTCCACAGCCAGGCCCAGGGCATGCATGGACAGCTGTTGCGCACCCACCACCGGCCGCCAGACATAGCCTGAGGTGTTGTTCGTCTCCGAAGACAGCCCATACGGCCCCTTGGCCAGGATGGTGGGATGGGCGATGGGCAGCACCGAATCCAGCGGGAACCGGTGCGTGAACATCACGGCAAACGCCGCGGCGACATCCTCGGCCAGGGCCTTGTGGATGACCACCTGCCCCTGATGCACCGCGCCGTCGAACCCGTGATACGGCACCGACACCAGCACCTGCTGCGCCTGGACCTCGGGCAGCACGTCCGGGGGCTGGTTCATGAAAATTGCCTGCCCGCTGGTCAGATTGCTGTCCGCCATGACGGCAGCAGCACCGCACACCATGCCAAGGGCGACCACGACACCGCAAAAAAGCCACTGGACCCGATGCATCGTCGTGCCTTTTGTGGGAATGTGTTCTGATGCGCCGCGTTATTTCGGACGCGATACGTTGGGCGCCATGCCCTGCTTGAGTCGTTCTTCCTGGCGTTTCTGCCAGCTGGGGTCATACGGCTTCGGCTTGAGGGATTCCGGTGTGATGCGCACAAAGGGGCTCTTGTACTCTTCCACCTTCTTGCTGTCTGCGGTTGCGGCAGTTGCCATGGCCAGCAGCATGGCAAGGGCTGCGGTTGACGTCAGCATGGCGGAAATTGTCCGCGCTGTCGCAGTGTGCATGGTTCTCCATTGCATGGCGGCGCTCCTTGTTGCAGTCTTTTGAGAACATACGACAGTCTTGTCGGGCTGGCAATGTGCGCCCGGCAAGCCTTGCAGGCCCGCACGCCGGCACGATCCCTGCTTTGTGCCTCATGTCGGCAATATCTTCCCGCCCCCGGCATTGGGAGGCGGCGAGCGGCCGCGCAAGGAGCTTTCACCATGATGAGCGCACTGTATATCGGCGCCACCGGAATGAAGACCCATTCCGCAGGCATGCAGGTCACCGGGAACAACATCGCCAACGTGAACACCACGGCGTACAAGAATTCCCAGATTCGATACGAGGACTTGATGAGCAGCAGCGTTGCGTCCGCCGCCACCAGCACCACCGTGGGCATGGCGCAGACGGGACACGGCTCCAGTGTGCAGGACGTGGTGACCATGTACACCCAGGGGTCCTTCCAGACCACCTCCTCCGAAACGGATGTGGCCATCTCCGGCAAGGGCTTTTTTGCCGTGCGCAACATGGAGGACGACAGCACCTACTACACCCGCGCCGGCAATTTCGTCTTCGACAAGGACGGATTCCTGGTGGACACCAACGGCTATGCCGTGCGCGGCGTGGCCTACAATACGGACGGCACCCTGTCCGATGTGACCACCGATGTACGGTTGTGGACCGACGCCAACGAGGTGCCCACCCTGGCCGCCAAAAGCACCGCCGCCGTCACCCTGGCCTCCAACCTTGACCGCTCGGTGATGGGCGACACCAGCGCCCCCACCCTGGCCTCCATGCTGGCCAATTACGATGGCACCTCGGCAACCGAGCCGCTTTCCGCCGATGAGTATTCGTACGCGGATACCGTCACCGTCTATGACTCCTCCGGCGAAAAGCACACGTTGTCGGTGTATTACTCCAAGGTGGGTCAGGACGAACAGACCGGCGACACCATCTATGGCTACATTGCCGCCGTCCCCGGCGCGGAGGATGGTTCCGCCCTGGCCGGCACCAGCGCCGCAGGCATGCTCATGTCCGGCACCCTCACCTTCAGCAGCGACGGCGTGCTGACGAGCCAGACGGCATACACCTATTCCGGCGCCGGCGACCCCACGGATCTGAGCACCTGGAGCCTGGCGACCCTGAGCACGGATGCCGCACCGTCCATGACCGCCACGTTCTCCAATGGCGCCACCATGACCACATCCCTCAACTTCGGCCTTTCCAGCACCACGGGCACCTGGACCGGCGATTCCACGCTGGCGGACGCCGCAAGCGGCTCCGTGCTTTCTTCCTTTGACGCCACCCGCAGCGCCAGCAGCTCCACCGCCTATTCCGGCACGTCCTACAATTCCTTTCAGGACCAGGACGGCTACCCCGAAGGCTCCCTCACCCGGGTTTCCTTCGCCGCGGACGGCACCCTGGTGGGCGATTATTCCAACGGCGAAACCGCGGACCTCTACCGCCTGCGGCTCTACGACTTCACCAACGAATACGGCCTGACCCACGAAGGCGGCAACCTGTACTCGGCCAACAACACCACTGGGGAAATTGTTGAAGGCTTTGCAGGGGAAGGCATGTTCGGCTCGGTGTCCGGCAGCACCCTGGAACTCTCCAACGTGGATCTGGCCTCGGAATTCGTGACCATGATCACCACCCAGCGGGGATTCCAGGCCAACTCCAAAATCATTACCACCACAGACAGCCTGCTGCAGACGGCCATCAACCTGAAACGCTAAAACAGGGTGCTCTTGAAAAGAGCTTCTGGGGGAACCCCTTTCTATAGAAAGGGGTTCCCCCAGACCCCCTCCCCAAAGACTTTTATTAGTGAATTCAATTTGCTACAAAAGTTTTGGAAGGGGAGAGCGCGAGNGAGGGGAGAACCTTTTGCAAAAGGTTTCCCCTCTCGCAACGCCTTTACTTCACCCCCAACACCAGCCTTACAGCAGCGATTGCAGCGTCCAGTCCCGCCCGCGGTGCCGGGTCTGGGCCAGGGGCTCCAGGGTCTGGCGCGAGCCGATGACGCACAGCCTGCCCTGGGGCAGGGCCTGTTGCAGGAACCGGCCCAGGCGACGCAGATCCTCCACCGTGGCGGCCAGAATCTCTTCACGCATGCGCTGGCGGCCGGCGTTGGTATCGTTGGTCAGCCGGCGCAGGCAGGCGATGTAGCCCTTGGCGTCTGGCAGCAGGTAGGCATCCACCTCGTTGATGGCGCCCAGGATGGCCTTGTCCATGGCCGCGGGGGTCAGATCCAGCGTGGCCAGCCAGTCCCCCAGAGCCAGGAAGGCATCCAGGGTGCGTTCCACATTGGGATCGCGGTACGAGACCAGATTCAGCGCCCCGGACAACCGGTCCAGGAAGCAGAACGCACCGTATGCGCCGCCCTGGACGCGGATCTTCTCCCACAAATACCCGGACCGCACGAACCGCGCCGCCAGTTGCAGGGAGCCATGGGCCGTCAGGCCCTGGCCGTAACAGTCGATCCCCAGGCCCACGAAATTCACCTGGGAGGGGATGCACAGGGCCTCTGCCGCGGGGATCTCCAGCAAGGGAAAGACATTGGCTGATTGCGGGGCGCCTGCGGCAGGCAGGGCGGCCAGCAGCCGGGCCAGGGCCGGTTCCATGGCCGCCAGGGCGTCGGCCTCGGCGGTGATGTTTACCAGCAGATTGGCCCGATGCAGCAGGACATTGCGCAGGTGGAAGAGCGCCTCGCGCACGGCCGGCCAGTCCGACTCCACCTGCTCGGCCAGCCGGCGCAGCACATGGAGCTGTTCCAAACCGCCCATGACCTCGGCCACCTGCCCTGCGGCATTGAGCCCGGCCCGCAGCCGCGACACGACGATGGCATGCCCGGCCGGCGCCAGGCTTTCTTCCATCTGGGCCTTTTCCTCCAGCACCAGTTGGCGGATGCGTTCCTGGTCCGCCAGGGTGGCCTCCAAAAGCACTTCCCGCAAGATATCAAAGAATGCCTTATGATTGGCCACGGTGGCTTTGCCCCGCAGGAACAGCAGCTGTGCCGGCGCGGCAGTGTCCAGGCGGGTACCGGCAAAGGTGGCCGGATCGATACCGCCGGTCGTGGCGCTGATGTGCATGGCCAGGGAGATGAAATCCCGCTGCGCGGTGCCGGTTTCCACCAACGCCCGGCCAAAGAGGGGCACCAGGGCCAGGGCCTCGCGGCCCAGGCCGTCCAGATGGAAGCCGAGATCCAGATAGACCACCCCGGCCGTATCCAGGGCATGGGTGCAGACGGGCACGCCGTGCATGGTCTGTTCGGCGATGGGCAGAATCTGGTTTTCCCGCGGCAGGTCCGCCACCAGCAGGTGGGGGATGGTGGCCAGCTGGGCGGGATCGTCGGGCATGGCCTGCAGGGCTTCCAGGCGGGCGGCGTCCCGAGCGGCATCGTCCTCGATGTTCGGATTGTCGGCCCGCAGGGTCTCCAGCATGGTTGCTAGGCGCGAGGCTTCTTCCTGGCTACGGCGTTCGGCCAGGGTGGGATCCGGCGTCAACAGCACGGCCGTGCGGGCAGGATTGGCCAGCAGATGGGTGCGGATCATCTCCTCGAACACCCGCTCACCCCGGGCCAGACGTGCCTTCAGGTGCGCCAGGGGGGCTTCAAAGGCCAGCAGGGCCAGGGGATCCTTGTCGTACAGCCAGGTGGACAGGGCCCGGAGCATGAGATTGAGCCCGCGGGGATAACTGCCGGTATTGTTCTCGCGCAGGTCGAATTCCACGGAATTCACCGCCGCGGCCACGTATTCCGGCGGGAAGCCCTGCTCCACCAGATCGGTGAGGGTGTCCAGGATCAGCGTCTCCACGGCCTGGGCGTTCTCCGGCTCAATCCCTTTCAGCCCGGTGGAAAAGAACATCTGCCGCAGCTCGGCTTCCAGGCCGCCGCCGGCCAGATCCTCGCCCAGGCCGCTATCCAGCAATGCCTGGCGCAGGGGCGCGCCGGGCAGGCCCACCAGCAGTTCATCCAGCATGTTCCAGGCCAGATTCTCCGCCGCCGCGGCCACGGTGTCGCCCTCGGGAAGCGTCTCGCCCAGGAGCCAGTTGCAGCAGAAGAAGGCCTTTTGCCCGCCTTCCTCGCCGGCGGCGTAGACGTCCTCGATGCGGCGCGGCCCGGCAAAGGGCGGCTGCAGGGGAATGGCCGAATCCACGGCCAGGGGCTCGAACTGGTCGAGATACTCGGCCACGCGGCGCAGGCGCTCGTCCTCGGGATCGTCGCCATAGCCGAAGAAATAGGCGTTGGACGGGTGGTAGTAGCGGGCGTGGAAGTCCTTGAAGGCATCATAGGTCAGCTGGGGGATGACGGCCGGGTCGCCGCCGGAATCCAGGCTGTACAGGGTATCCGGATACAGCGAATGCTGGATGATCTCCCGAAACACGCTGTCCGGCGAGGAGTACGCGCCCTTCATCTCATTGTACACCACCCCCTTGAACTGCAGCGGCTCCTGCGGCTCGGGCCGGGCCAGGTGCCAGCCCTCCTGCATGAAAATCTCCCGGGTGATGCGCGGAAAGAACACCGCATCCAGATAGACATCCATCAGATTGTAAAAGTCCTTGGCATGCGTGGACGCCACGGGGTAGCATGTCTTGTCCGGATAGGTGAAGGCGTTGAGAAAGGTCTGCAACGAGCCCTTCATCAATTCCACAAAGGGTTCCTTCACGGGGTACTTGCGGGATCCGCACAGGACGGAGTGCTCCAGAATGTGCGCCACGCCCGTGGAATCCTTGGGCGGGGTGCGGAAGGTGACGGCAAAGACCTTGTTGTCGTCCTTGTTGCACAAGGACAAATAGCGCGCACCGGTCTTCTGATGACGCCACAGGTGGACGACGGTATGATATTCCTGAAGCGTGGCTTCACGTTCCAAAACAAAGCCATGCAGGACAGATGCAGATGTCATCGATGCTCCTCCAAAACGGGCAGCATGGGCCGCGCGTGCAGAAAATTTGGCAAGGCCATGAGATCGGGAGGTATACATGAGTTGGCTGGCAAATAAAACCATCGTCTTGACGGGGGCCTCCCACGGCATCGGCCGGGCCCTGGCCGACGCCCTGGCCATGCAGGGCGCGAATCTGGTGCTCAACGCCCGCTCCAAACCGCCGCTGAAGGAGGCCAAAAAAACCCTGGAAGCCGGCTACAAAATCAAGGTGGCCGTGGTGGACGGCGACGCCGCCACCGCCAGGGTGGCCCGGGCCTGCGTGGAACAGGCCGAAACCCTGGGCGGGTTTGCCGGGATCATCCATGCCGCCGGCGTGCTGCATCCTGGCCCGCATCTGTGGGAGCTGGACGAAAAGCAATACGACGACGTGACCCACGCCAGTTGCAAGGCCTCCTGGCAGCTGGCCCGGGCGGCGTATCCCGCGCTGATGCGGCAGAAAGACGGCGGGCTCTACGTGCTGTTCGGCTCGGGGGCTGCCTCCATCGCCATGCCGGGCATCGGGCTGTACTGCGCGGCCAAGGCCTTCGAAGAACACCTGATGCGCCAGTTGGCAGCGGAAACCGACGCGGTGACGTGCTTCGTCTACCAGCCCGGCAAGGTGGAGACGCGCATGCAGCAGCAGGCCCGGGAGGCGACCGGCGGCGGCGGCGAGGCCGTGCGGGCAACGTTCACCCCCTGGCACGAACGTGGCGAACTGCTCTCGGCTCAGGCCTCGGCCGTGTGGCTGGCCCGGCTGCTGCAGGAAGATCCACGCCCCTGGCACGGCCACATCGTGCGCGTGGGGCAGGTGTGAGACGGGAGATGGATTGTTCGGGGGGAACCCCTCCCCAAAGACTTTCTATTGGTAGACAACATTTTCAGTAGGTTGACTGTACCACTATAACCCCAACTGCCGCTGCGCCAGCACCACGATCATGCCTAGGAGCATGGCCGCCAGCATGTTGCGGCTGCGCCAGGCCACCAACGCGGTGACGCCTGCGGCCAGCATCCCCCAGGGGCCGGCATTGGCGATGGACGGCACCACCAGGGAAAGCAGCAGCGCCCCGGGCAGGGCATCCATGCCCCGGCGCAGCCGGCCGGTTTTGGGCAGCCGTTCGGCCAGCAGCAGGCCCCCGGCCCGCAGGCCGTAGGTGGCCAGGGCCGCCAGGGCGATGGCCAGAAAGATGTCGAGTTCAGCGGCTGGTTGCATGCGCTGCCTCCTGGGTGGATTCCGGCTGCAGCATGGCCGCGATAGCCCCGCCGATGCCGCCAATGACGATGTACCATTTGCCCGGCAGCCAGCGTTCCGCCAGCACGGCCAGCACGGCGGCCACCAGCCAGGGGAGGCAATCGCGTTTGCCGCGCCACAGGCCCACCGTGAGGGCCGTGAACACCGCGGTGAAGGCGAAGTCCAGGGCATATTCCTCCGGGTGCGCGATGAGGGAGCCGCCCAGCACCCCGACCACGGTGCCCAGGGTCCAGATGCCGATCAGGCAGACCCCGCCGCCCAGCAGAAACATGACGGTGCCCCGGCCGCGGCGCATCTCGGCCATGGTCACGGCCCAGTTCTCGTCCGCCACCAGATGGATGACGCCCAGCTTGCGCCACAGAGGCTGCCCCTGGAACAGCGGCGCCAGGGACGCGCCGACGAGCAGATAGCGCAGATTGATCACCAGCACCGCCGCCGCCATCTCCAGCACGGGCAGCCGCTCGCCCCACATCTCCACCATCACGAACTGCGCAGACCCGGCGAACACCGCCAGGTCCATGTACAGGATGTCCAGCCAGTCCAGTCCCTTTTGCGCCGCCAGCACGCCCAGCACACTGCCGTACACCGCCACGCTGGCGGCCACGGGCAGCAGGGCCGTGAACCCGCGTCTGAATTCCGAAGCCATGTGCATTGTCCTCTTTATTTGATGCAGTCTTGCGAACACCAGGTCCTTGCCATGCGGTGCGCCGCAGGTCTTGAACGAAATTGCTCGGCTGCCACGGCGTGGAGGGTGTTGATTTGCCAAACAAACTTGCCGGCCAACCGGTGGAGTTGCTCAAAAAATCATCCGCAGGGATTGAAGTTCCCCCTCAAAAAATGTACATCGCACAATGGCGACTCACCCAGCTTTAGGCGTGGGCGGGCGTCATCCCGGCAACCGACGGCCATTGCGCCCGGTAAAAATAGCAAGGAGCACTCCCATGGATATCTACGTCTGCACCGTTTGCGGCTACGAATACGATCCTGCCAAGGGCGACCCCGACAGCGGCATCAAGCCCGGCACCAAGTTCGAAGACCTGCCCGACGACTGGGCCTGCCCCGTGTGTGGCGCGTCCAAGGACGCCTTCGAAAAGCAGTAGCTGCGCCCGTCTCATCATCAAATACCGCATCAAGTTGGACTGAACTATGCAAGCGACTAAGATTATTGACGGCTTCCACCTCGTGGGCGCCATTGACTGGAACAGCCGCGACTTCCACGGCTATACGCTTTCGCCCATGGGCACCACGTACAACGCCTATCTGGTGGAAGACGAAAAGACCACGCTCTTCGACACGGTGAAGGCCGAGTACAAAGGCGAGCTGCTCTGCGGCATCGCCAGCGTCATCGATCCCAAAAAGATCGACTATCTGGTGATCCAGCACCTGGAGCTGGACCATGCCGGCGCCCTGCCCGCCCTCATCGAAGCCTGCCAGCCCGAGAAGATCTTCACCTCCTCCCTGGGCCAGAAGGCCATGGAATCCCACTTCCATTACAAGGACTGGCCCGTGCAGGTGGTCAAGCACGGGGAAACGCTCTCCCTGGGCAAGCGCACGGTCACGTTCTACGAAACCCGCATGCTGCACTGGCCGGACAGCATGGTCTCCTGGTTCGCCGACGAAAAGGTGCTCATCAGCAACGACATCTTCGGCCAGAACATCGCCGCCAGCGAGCGCTTCAGCGACCAGATCCCGGTCCACACCCTGGAACGGGCCATGCGCGAATACTACGCCAACATCGTCAACCCCTACGCCCCGCAGACCCTCAAGGCCATTGAGACCCTGGTGGGCGCAGGCGTGGCGCCGGAATTCATCTGCCCGGACCACGGCGTGATCTTCCGCGGCGCGGACCAGTGCACCTTCGCCGTGCAGAAGTATGTGGAATACGCCGAACAGAAGCCCACCAACAAGGTGGTGATCTTCTACGACTCCATGTGGCATTCCACAGAAAAGATGGCCCGTGTGCTGGCCGAATCCTTCCGCGATGAAGGCTGCACCGTGAAGCTCATGTGGTGCAAGGCCTGCCATCATTCGCAGATCATGAGCGAAATCAGCGATGCCGGCGCGGTGATCGTCGGTTCTCCCACCCACAACAACGGCATCCTGCCGTATGTGGCCGGTACGCTGCAGTACATCAAGGGCCTGCGGCCGCAGAACAAGATCGGCGGCGCATTCGGCTCCTTCGGCTGGAGCGGGGAATCCACCAAGGTCCTGGCCGAATGGCTCACCGGCATGGGCTTCGACATGCCGGCCACCCCGGTCAAGGTCAAGAACGTCCCCACCCATGCGGACTACGAACAGCTCAAGACCATGGCGCAGACCATCGCCAGGGCCCTGAAGGCCAAGCTGGCCGCCTAGAGCACGTTGTTTTTGAAAAGAACTCTCGGGGGAAAACCTNCCTTTCCAAAGACTTTTTATTGTGATTCAAGGTCACTCTCAAAGTTTTTAAAAGGGATATTGCGAGCGGGGAGAACCTTTTGCAAAAGATTTCCCCTCTCGCAATATCCTTTTTCAAAATTAAACTGCTTTAAGGCAATGCACACTCGGGGGAAACCCTCTCTATAGAAAGGGTTTCCCCTCTGACGTCCTTTCCACCAGTTGGCGCCAGACCCTAGCCAGCAGGGAGAGAATCGGCTAGCATGGCCGCATGAATGCACGTCCACTGCGCGTGATGCGCACGCTCTGGCTGGGGCTGATGTTGCTGGCGGGAATGCCGCAGCCGGGGGCGGCGGCAGACGCTGTCGCACCCCTGCCCCTGGTGGAATTCCACCTGGACGGCCTCGCGGCGGCAGCCTCCATGGAATTTTCCGGGCTGGCATGGTGGGAGGATCGGCTGGTCATGCTGCCGCAATATCCCGCCCGGGCCGGGGGGCTGTTCTTTGTCAAAAAGGATGCCCTGGTGGAGCGGCTGCGCGACAATCCCGCCGCGCCCATCATCCCCGTGCGCTGGGAATTTTCCGATGGCGGCCTGGCCAAAAGCATCCCGGGCTACGAAGGCTACGAAGCCATCGCCTTTGACGGCGACACTGTGTATGCCTGCATCGAAGCCCGCCAGAACAAGCGCATGCACGGCTGGCTGGTCAAGGGCCGGGTGGACCGGGCCCGCAACCGCATCGTCATGGACCCTGCCAGCAAAGTGCATCTGGATCCGCCGGCCCAACTGCCCAACATGGCCTTCGAGGCCCTGCTGGTGCATCAGGGCAAGGTGGTTGTCTTTTTCGAGGCCAACGGGCGCAACGTGAATCCGCGCACCCAGGTCCTGGTGTTTTCCAAGGATCTTGTGCTGCAGGAACGCCTGGGCTTTCCGGCCCTGGAATACCGGCTCACGGACGTGACCGGTGCGGACGGCTCCGGCGCGTTCTACGGTCTGAATTTCTTCTGGACCGGCGAGGCCGAGCTGCTGCAACCCGCCGCAGAAGGCCCCGGACTCAAACCAAATGTTTCTGCCACGGTGGAACGCCTGGTACCCTTGCATTTTTCCGCGGATGGCATAGAAATAAGCGGTCCATTACTGCCCTTTGCCGGAGGCATGCTGCCCTCCAACTGGGAAGGCGCCGCCATGCTGGAGGCTCCTGCCGAGGCGCAAGGGCAGGTGGTGGACCCGCAGATATCGCAGCACGGGGGGGGCGGGCCGATTCGCGGCGTCCTGGTCATCACAGACAAATACCCGGCCACCCGCCTGGGCTTTGTGGCATTGCCCTGACGGGGACAGCCGGCAGCAGAAAGGAACGAATCCCATGGGCAAGAAACTGCTCATCATTGAGGACGAGCTGCACATCCGCACCCTGCTGGAACAGGCCCTGGAAGATCTGGCCGACGAGTTCGCCGTGGAAATCCTCACCGCCGCCGATGGCGAAGAAGGCCTGGCGCTCATCAAGACCGAACGGCCGCAAGTGGTCTTCCTGGACATCATGATGCCCAAGATGAACGGGTACGAGGTCTGCACCGCCGTGAAGAACGACCCCGAGCTCAAGGATACCGTGGTGGTGCTTCTCACCGCCAAGGGCCAGGAGGCGGACAAGAAAAAGGGCCTGGAAATCGGCGCATACGATTACATGACCAAGCCCTTCGACCCCGACGAAGTGGTGGATCTGGCCAAGGAACTGCTGCAGATCGTGGACTGACGGCCTGCCCGGGCGTTGCACCCCACGCAACGCCCGTTTTTTTCTGCCCGCTGCCCGGCAACAGACGTGCCTGCGGCTTCGCATGCGGGAAATCCCCGTCCTGATTTTCCCGTCTCACAATCTTCACTCATTTGTCACATCCCCTGCCCCCCTGCGCAGGGGGCTTCTGTGGTACAGCCCAGGCGGTGCACATCCGGCCACGCCAGCCGCCACAGGAGCCTTTGCCATGCGCTTTACGAAATATCTTGCCAATCGCCTTCGGTACGTGCAGGGGCAGCCGTCCCCGGCCCAGGGCATCCCCAGCCTGGAGCCACATGTCGCGCCGGAGCAGTGGCGGCGGCTCAAGGAGTTGTACCGCCAGCGCAACATCGGCCTGGCGACGGTGGATGTGGCCAACTACTACGCCTTGTCCACCCCGGAAGATGATCACATCGGCGTGGAGCTGGTCCACATGCTGGAGCGCGACGCCATCGCCGCCTTCCCGGGATTTTTCCCTCAGGCCCGGCTGATATGCTCGGCCCGGGTAGGGTTTTCCTCGTTCATGCTGTTTCTTGAGATCCCGCCGGATATCGTCGCCCTGGCCAACGCCGCGCACATGTTCCGCATGCAATCCCGGGAACGGCTGGCCATGAAGCTGCCGTCCCAGGTGGCCGCAGCCTGCGATATCCATGTGGGGTATGCCTATGTGGACAGCCACGCCGCCGGCGACATGGACAGCGTGCTCCTGCGCGCCTACCTGCACGCCCAGCGGCTGGGCGCCCGGCCCAGGGACGTGGCCTCCCCTCCCCTGCACAAGGAATTTCAGTGCATTGTGGAACGCGGCAAGGTGACCACGCTGTACCAGCCCATCGTGGACTTCGAAACCAGCCAGGTGATGGGCTGGGAAGCCTTTTCCCGCGGGCCGGAGAACACCTTTTTCTCCTCGCCGCAGATGCTCTTCCAGCTGGCCCGGGAGGCAGGCGCCACCTTTCGGCTGGAAAAACTCTGCCGCGAAAAGGCCCTCACGGGCCTGGGGCAGGTGGGTTCCAATCAGCGACTGTTCCTGAACAATCATTCCGACGAAATCGCCGACCCCAATTTCACCCCCGGCCTGCTGCTGGAGGAAATCGAGGCTTACGGGCTCAAGCCGCACAACATCGTCCTGGAATTCGCCGAGCGCCAAGGCTTCAAGGACATGAATCTCTTTTTCAGGGATATCGAACGCTTCCGCGCCAAAGGCTTCGCCATCGCCATTGATGATGTAGGCTCCGGCGACTCCAGCCTGCGCAACATCACTCTCATTCGCCCGGATTTCATCAAGTTTGACATCTCCCTGGTGGAAGGCATCGATACCAATCCATACCACCGCAGCATGGTGGAAACCCTGCTCTTCCTGGCCCAGCGCATCGGCGCGCGCACCATCGCCGTGGGTATCGAGACGGAAACCGCCCTGAGCTCCCTGGTTTCCATGGGCGTGAACGCCGGCCAGGGCAACTGCCTGGGTGTGCCGGGCTACAAACCGGCCTCGCCCTGCGTGGCCATCCCGTGCAAGACCGGCTTCACCCAGGCGGACGGCCAGTCCTGGAAATGTTCCGCCCCCATCCGGGAGCTGGTCATGCCCTGCCCCACCACCAGCGAGAACGCCACCGTGCGCGAAATCAAGGAGCAACTGGCGGACAAACCAGCCCAGACCAGCATGGTGGTGGTGCGCAACGGCCGGCCCTGCGGGCTGCTGATGCAGTACAACACGGACCGCCACCTCTCCACGCAGTTCGGCATGTCCCTGTATTACAACCGGGAAGTGGCGCGTATCATGGATCCCGCCCCGCTGATCGTGGAGGGCGACCTGCCCATCGAAGATGTAGCCGCCCTGGCCATGGTCCGTGAGTCCACCAAGGTCTACGACGACATCATCGTGGTGGACAAGGAAAAGCTCCTGGGGGTGGTGTCCGTACAGCGCATGCTCGACCAGCTGACCCAGACCCAGGTGGAGCTTGCCAAGGGAGCCAACCCCCTCTCCGGCCTGCCGGGCAATGTCTCCATCGAACGCGAGATCGAACGCCGGCTCAAGGGCTGCCATCCCACGGCCATGGCCTACATCGATCTGGACAACTTCAAGGTCTACAATGACGTCTACGGCTTCGAGCGCGGCGACCGCATCATCCTGCTCACGGCAGACCTGCTGCGCGAGGCCGTGAAGCTCTGCGGCGGCGAAGGCGACTTCCTGGGACACATCGGCGGCGACGATTTTCTGGTGATGGCAGACCCCGCCCGGGTGGTGGACATCTGCAATCACATCATGCACCACTTTGCCCTCCGCTCCAAGGAACTGTATTCCCCGGAAGACGCCGCCCGCGGCTACCTTGTGGGCAAGGGCCGCGACGGGCAGACGGGGCGCTTCCCCCTCACGTCCCTGTCCATCGCCGTCATTGATTGCCCCATGGATGCCTGTTTCAGCATGGAACTGCTCTCCAACCGCACTGCCGCCGTGAAAAAACACGCCAAAAGCGTGGAAGGGAACTCCCTGGTGCGCGAGCCCCTGCTTGCAGCCACCGCCGCATAGCCTCCCACTTCCCCCCGGTCGCTGCTGGCTTTTTGAGCGCAGTTGCTGTATGCTTTTTCATGATGCCGCATCCGAACCACGCCACACTCCCGGGAAGGACAGGCTCCATGACGGAACAACACCAGACTCCCAAATACGACATCCTGGCCGAGCTGCTGGGAGGCGCCAACGATCCCGCCTCCACCGACGAAGTTGACGACCTCAACACCCTGCTTTACCGGGATAAAAGCGAGGTGGCTCAGCCGCAGTACCGCTCCTTCCGTCTGAGCGAGGCGGAGGACTCACCCGGCCAGTACGCCCGCAACATCCTGCTGGAACTGGCAGACCCCGACGCCGAAGAGCAGTACCGCTCCTTCCGCCTGGCCGTGCCCGCCAACAAAAAGAAAGCCACGGTCTACTTTCCGCCCAAGCTGCACAATCGGCTCAAGTCTGCAAAATACCACATCAAGAAGATGGTTCCCGACGACTACAAAAGTCAGGTTTCCATGTCGGACATCGTGGCCATCTCCCTGCGCATCGCCCTCAGGGAATTCGAGATGAAGGGCGAGTCAAGCCTCATGCTCAAGCTCATCACCAAGCACTTGAGCAAGAAGGGCTAGGATGGAAATCATCTGCCCGAGCTGCCGCACTCGGCAGCAGGTGGACACAGCGCTGCTGCCGCCCGGGCCGGCCACCCTGCCCTGCAAACGCTGCGGCAAACAGTTTTCCCTGGGCAGTGCACGCTCCATTGCCGTCATGATTTCCAAGGGCGGCGTGGGCAAAACCACCACCGCCGTGCACCTGGCCGCCGGACTGGCCCTGAACAATTACAAGACCCTGCTGGTGGACTGCGACACCCAGGGGCAAGCCGCCTTCATGCTGGGCATTCGCCCCAACGACGGGCTGGCCGACCTCATCCTGGGTGATACCCCGCCAGACAAGGCCATGCTCAAAGCCCGGGACAATCTCTGGCTGCTCAGCGGCGGCAAGTCCCTGGCCAAGATCAAACGCCACATCACCCGCAAGGACTACGCCGGCGAAAACACCCTGGCCGAGGCCCTGCGCCCCATCGAGCGCGCCTTCCAGTTCATCATCCTGGACACCTCCCCCAGCTGGGACTCCCTGACCGTCAACGTGCTGTTTTACGCGCAAGAACTGCTGGCGCCCATTTCCCTGGAAGTCATGTCCATTCAGGGCCTTGCGGAATTCTTGCGCAATTTTGCCGCCTTGCGCAAGCACAACCCCGGCGTGACCCTCAAGTACCTGCTGCCCATGCACCTCTCCAAACCCAGCAAAAACTCCCAGGCCATTCTGGAAAGCCTGGAAAAGTTTTACGGCAAATACCTGTGCACGCCCATTCGGTACTCGCCCAAGCTGGCCGAAGCCCCGGCCTATGGCATGACCGTGTACGAATACGCCGGCAGCGACAATGTGGTGAAGGATTTCCGCGAACTGCTCAAGGACGTGCTCCACAAAGACGAACTCTGAAGTGCCCACACGCCGCGCCTGCGTCCGATTTCACTCCTACCCACTCGAAAATACATATGTACGAATCGCTGACCATCTCCATGGGTCCCCAGGCCCCGGCCCTGCGCATTCCCCGCGCCAAAGTGGAAGACCGCCACGCCGGCGGCGCACCACGGCTGCTGCGGCTCTATGATCCCACCCCCCTGGAAACACCCCTTGGCCGCCTGATCCCCCGCCACACCGACGATTCCGGGGAGCCGGAAAACCGTCGCCCGGCCCGGCCCGCCATCGAACTGACTCCCGCCGGCACGGTCAAGGCCTTGTCCCTGGAAGAACAGACGCTGGTGACCACCACCCTGGGGCCACAACCCGCCGAGCGCCTGCTGTTTTATCCCGACGGCGCCCTGCGCCGGCTCTTTCCCCAGGACGGCAAGCTCAATGCCTATCTTTCCTGGCAGGACGAAAAAGCCACCGCGCCCCTGATGCGGCTGGAACTGCCGCCAGACCCCAACGTGCTGGAGGCCGGCCGCCGCGTGCTGCAGGCCCGCTGCATCAGCCTGCTCTTCTACCCTTCGGGCGCGCTGCAAAGCGTTTCGCTGTGGACAGGCGAAACCGTGCCCTGGCCCACACCCGTGGGCACGCTGCCGGCCCGCATCGGCCTCGCCTTCCACGAAAATGGCGCCCTGGCCTCCCTGGAGCCGGCCCGGCCCGTGGAAATCCTCACCCCGCTGGGGCCGGTCACGGTCTTTGATCCTGACCCGGAAGGCATCAGCGGCGACATCAATTCCCTGGCCTTCTGCCCCCAGGGTCGCCTGGAACGACTGACCACGGCCAGCCACCTGATCCGCTCCACCACGGACCCGGCCAAAAGCATCAGCCCGTCGCGGCAACTCTCGATGTGCTCGGAAGACGAGGAATGGATCTCCATGCCCCTGACTGTCTGCTTCCGGGGCGATGCCGTGCTGGCCGGCCTGGGCTCCCTGGGGGCCTCCGGCGTGCTGCCGCCGACCACGCTGCAACTCTCCCTGCAGCTGGATCAGCCGGAAGCCGCCCCGGCGCCGGGCCTGCCGCAACCCCTGGCCTTCGGCAACCTGGGGGCCTCCGCCTGTCAGGGGCTGCCGCTGAAATGATGCCGTTGGGGGGACCCCGTTCTTTCTGTAGAAACAGTTCCCCCCAACCTCCTTCCTCAAAGACTTTTGTTATAATTACAAAATACTATCAAACTTTTGGAAGGGGAGAGCGCGANCTTTTGCAAAAAGGTTTCCCCTCTCGCAACGTCCTTTTTCAAAATTAAAATGCCCTATACCCGCGCCAGCACTTCCCTGGCCCAGTCCAGCACCTCGGCAGAGTCCGGCTCGCCGTCGATCTTCAGCGAGCTTGCCACCAGGGTTGCGCCCAATTCCTCGGCCTTCTTCTCGATGACGTCCACCGCGCCGCAAAAATAGGTGTAGCTGGAATCCCCGCAGCCGAACACGCCGACTTTCTTGTCCTTGAGGCCGGCCCGGTCCAGATCCTCGTACAGGGGCACGAAGTCTTCCTGCAACTCGATCTCGTCGTCGCCCCAGGTGGAGCATCCCAGGAGCACCACGTCATAGCCCTCGGCCAGGCCGGGCGCAGTCACGTCCGCGACGTTCACAACCGTTGTCTCCATGCCTTCGCTGTTGAGTGTCTTGGCGATGGCCTCGGCCACGCCTTCGGTGTTGCCAGTGGTAGAGCCGTACACAATCAAGGCCTTGGGCATTGACGCCTCCTCAAGGTGTGAAAGGGTGACGGCTCGGGTCATATATGAAGTTGATAATCACTGTCAATATCATCAAATGAAAATCCGCCATCGCACGGCAGGCCGCGCGAGCACGGGACGGGCTCGAAACGGGTGCGGCGCCGCGGCGGTCAGGCCAGCCAGGCCTTGGCCATGGTGAAGGCGGTGTCGTAGGGCAGGCGCTGCTTGATGGCGCAGGCAAGCTCCAGGGAGCAGGCGGTCTTGCGGCGGGCATCGGCCATGATGGCGGCCTGATGCACCTTGAGGCGTTTGCGCAGGAAGGGGGCGTCGAACCCATCGATGACCAGGGCCAGCCCCTGCTGGAAAAAGACAGAATGCAGATGCGGCAGGAACTGGCGGGCGGCCATCTTGCCTTCGCGCCGGGCCCATGCGGCATGAAACAGCAGGGCCACCAGGAGTTTTTCGTCCTTGATGCGATGGTCCACGGCAAAATAATGGACCTTGGCCTCCCAGCCCGGGGTGGCGGCCAGGCCCAGGAGCTGCTGCGCCAGGGAAAAGGCTTTTTCCTCGTCGATGAGAGGCATGGAGTGCTGGGCCGTCATTTTGGCCAGGGTGCGGCGTGGGTTCTCGGCCGTGGCCATGTCCATCAGGGCCACGCGCATGAGTTGCAGCCGGCGGGCCACGCCATCCAGGAGCATGTCTGCCCGGGCCTGCCCCAGGCGGCGCATGTCTGGTGCGTCCATGTCGCTCACCAGGACTTCGAGCAGGTAGCGCACCAGGGGTTCCGTGGTGTACTGGGCCTCGTCCTGGATCTGACGCTGGGCATTCTTGAGCTTTTTGTGCGGTTCCAGGAGCTTGTGCAGGGAGAGCCAATAGGCGGTCACGCCTTCGAGGGGGATGTCCAGCAGATCGAAATCCCGGCGGGGCGCGCCCGGGGCGGCATTGTCTGTCGGGGCGGTCATGGCGTCCTCCAGTTCCAGACGTGAGAGCATGTTACTTTTGAAAAGGACGTTGCGAGAGGGGACACCTTTTTGCAAAAGGTTCTCCCATCTCGCGCGCTTCCTTTCCAACACTTTGATAGTACGCTGTAATCCTAACAAAAGTCTTTGGAAAGGGGGTTGGGGGAAGAACCTTTCTTTAGAACGGGTTTCCCCCGACAGTTCTTTTCAAAAACACAACGCCCTAGCGCTCCGGATCAATGCGCACCGCAGGCTTGCCGGCCAGCCAGAGCTGGAGCACCAGCATGGTCCACAATCCCTTGCGATGATCCTTTTTGCCGCTGGCATGCTCCTCCACCAGACGACGCACCGCGGCGGGATGAAAGAGCCCCTGCTCGCGCAGGCGGCGTTCGTGCAGCAGGTCATCCACCAGGGGCCGCAGGCGACCGCGCAGCCAGGCCGCCGTGGGAATAAGGAAGCCGCGCTTGGGACGATGCAGGATGTCCTGCGGCAGGAGGCCGGCCATGGCCTCCTTGAGCAGATACTTGCGCGTGGCGCCCCGCAGCTTCATGGACACCGGCAGCCGGAAGCAGAATTCGGCCAGATCCCGATCCAGAAACGGCGCGCGCGCCTCCAGCCCGTGGAGCATGGTGCAGCGGTCCACCTTCACCAGGATATAATCCAGCATGTACTGTCGGGCAAAGAGGTGAAACACCCGGGCCATGGGCGGCCAGTCCGGGAGGGCCTCCCACAGGCGCTTTGTGGACGCAAAGAGGCGCGTCGGCTCCAGCATGTCCCCCGGCGATTTCCACAAGGCCCGCTGGGCCTCAGGGGTCAGGGCCGTGAGCATGCGCTGGGTGCGCAGCCAGGCCGGGGCCTCGGCGGCGGCCAGAAAGGTCTGGGCCACATGGCGCGGGTTCACGTACCCGGCAGAGCCCGGCAGCAGACCGCTCGCCGCCACGGCTGCCCGGCGCAGCCATGCCGGCAGCCGCTCCCAATACTGCGTGGCCTTGAAGCCGGGATAGTATTCATACCCGGCCAACAGTTCATCGGGGCCATCGCCGCCCAGGGCCACGGTGACCTGTCGCCGGGTGATCTGGGACAGCAGGTACGTGGGCACGATGGAGGGGTCGGCCATGGGCTCGTCGAACCGGGACACCACCTCGGGCAGCAGGTCGGCGCAGGCATCCGCCGAAAGCAGTTCCAGCTGGTGATCCGTCCCCAACTGCGCGGCCACCCGGCCGGCATAGGCGGATTCGTCGTAGCTGGCCTCGGTGAAGCCGATGGAAAAGGTCTTGATGCCCGGCGCCAGCTGGCCGGCCATGGCCGCCACGGAGGACGAATCCACCCCGCCGGACAGGAACACGCCCACGGGCACATCGGCGATGAGCCGGCGTCGGACGGCCTGGGTCAGCAGCCGGCGCAACTCCTCGCACAGGGCCGGCTCGTCCGCCCGGCCAAAGCCCTTGCTCCCCTCGGGCCGGGGCATGGGCGTCTCCCAGTAGCGTTCCACAAGCAGCGTGCCGTCCTCGTGCAGCTCCAGATACTGCGCCGGCGGCAGTTTGCGCGCCTCGGCGTAGATGCTTTCGGGCGTGGGCACATACTCGTAGGCCAAAAAGCGGGCCAGGGTGGAGGCCCGGATGGAGAACGCCGCCCAGGGCACGGCCTCCAGGGCCGAAAGCTCCGAGGCGAAGGCGAACACGCCCTGCTGGATCGTATAAAAAAACGGCTTCTTGCCAAAGCGGTCCCGCGCGGCAAAGAGCGTGCGGCGGCGGACATCCCACAGGGCAAAGGCGAACATGCCCTCCAGCCGGTCCAGGCAGGCCACGCCCCATTCCAGATAGGCCTGCAACAGGACTTCCGTATCCGAACGGGTCTGGAAGGTCCGGCCCAGGGCCTGTAGCTCGCGGCGAACTTCCTGATAGTTGTAGATCTCGCCGTTGAAGGTCACCACGGCCGCGCCGTCCTCGGCGGCCATGGGCTGCGCGCCGGTGGAGAGGTCGATGATGGCCAGCCGGCAATGGGCAAAGGCGGCCGGCAGGCCCACATGATGGCCGCGGCCGTCGGGACCGCGGTGGGCGATGCGCCCGGCCATGGCGGCCAGCACATCGCGGGCCTGATGATCAGTCACGGGGGGAGCGTCCTGGAGCAGGACGAAACCGGCAATGCCGCACACGATGGCACGATCCTTCGGGAAGCAGGATGAGGGATGGCCTGTCCTACTGAATCTGCCCGCGATGAGCAAGCATGCGCCACCAGCATCCCGGCACCCGTATCTGCCCGTGTCTGCCCGTGTCTGCCCAGGGCAGGGGGAAAGACACGCCGCGTCCCGCCAATCCCCTCCTGTCCGATGCGGTTGCCCCACCACGCCCCCCCTGGTACAGTCCCAAAAAGTTTATCCCCAAACCAAGCGAGACGTCATGCCCGCAGATTCCGCCAGCGCCTTGCAATGGCTGTACGAACACAGCCGGGAAACCGCCCGGTTTTACAGCGCCCTGGAGCTTCTGGCCTGGGACCAGCGCACCATGCTCGCCCCTGCCGGGCACGACTGGCGCGGCGAACAGGTGGCCGCCCTGATGGGTCTGGTGCAAAGTCGGCTGCAGGATCCTGCCCGTGGCGAACGGCTGACGCAGTTGGAGACCGCCGCGGACCTTTCCCCCGAAGACGAAGCTGCCGTGTTCCACTGGCGCCGGGAGTATCACCGCGCCGTCAGGGTGCCGCTGGATCTGGTGCGGGCCAAGGTCATCGCCACTTCCAAGGCCGAGATGGTCTGGCAGGAGGCCCGGCCGGCCAATGCCTGGCCGGTGCTGCAACCCCTGCTGGAGGAAGTCGTCCGCCTCAAGAAGGAAGAAGCCGCCTGCCTGGCCGACTCCGGGCAGCCCCTGTACGACGTGCTGCTGGACGAATTCGAGCCCGGCGAAACCACCGCCCGGCTGGAGCCGCTCTTTGATGCCCTGGCCGCCGGCCTGCGGCCCATCCTGGACGCCATCCTCGGCAGCCCGCGCCGCATGTCGGAACGGCCGCTGCAAGGCGCCTATCCCGTGCCGGCCCAGCAGCAGCTTAACCGCAACCTGTGCGAGGCGTTGGGCTTCTCGTTCGAGTCCGGACGGCTGGACGTGTCCGCCCATCCCTTCTCCTGTGCTCCCGGTCCGCGGGACCACCGCATCACCACCCGGCATTGCGAATCCAACTTCCTGGAATCCTTGTATGGCGTGCTGCACGAGGCCGGGCACTCCCTGTACATGATCGGCCTGCCCGAAGCCCACTGGGGCACGCCCCTGGGCAGCTACATCTCCCTGGGCGTGCACGAGTCGCAGTCCCGGCTGTGGGAAAACATGGTGGGCCGCAGCCTGGGCTTTTGCCGCTGGCTGACTCCCCTGGCCAAGGACTCCCTGCCCTGTCTGAGCGGCCTGACCCCGGACAAGCTCTGGCGCAGCGTGAACATGGTCTCCCCCAGCCTCATCCGCACCGAGGCCGACGAGGTGACCTATTGCCTGCACGTGATTCTGCGTTTCCGCCTGGAAACGGCGCTGATGGATGGTCGCCTGGAGGTCAAGGACTTGCCCGAGGCCTGGGACGCCGGCATGGAAGCGCTGCTGGGCATCCGGCCGGACTGCCCCGCCAACGGTGTGATGCAGGACATGCACTGGCCCGCCGGAGCCATCGGCTACTTCCCCACCTATGCCCTGGGGACGATGTACGCGGCCCAGCTCTACGCCGCCGCCACGGCCGACCTGGGCGGCGAACACGCCATGGACGCCCGCATGGCTGCCGGGGAGTTCTCCCCCCTGCTCACCTGGCTGCGGGAACGGGTCCACTGCCACGGCATGCGCTACATGCCGCAGGAACTCATCCGCCAGGCCACCGGGCAGGAACCCTCGCCGCGATTCCTCCTGGAGCACCTGGCCCGCCGCCACCAGGACGTGCATGGTATTTGAGGGTGTTTTTTCGGAGGGAACCCCTTTCTACAGAAAGGGGTTCCCTCCGAAAAAATCAATTCCAACAAGCCCCTAGAGCATTTTAATATTGAAAAAGGATATAGCGAGAGGGGAAACCTTTTNGGAAGAACCTTTCTTGAGAAAAGTTTTCCCCCGAGAACTCCTTTCAAAAGTAAAATGCTCTAGCGGGGGTCCCCCAGGTGCAGGGGATAGCGGGACCAGAACTCATCCAGGGTGAAGCGATGTTCCTGGGTGCCGTGCTGTTCCACGCAAAACGCCGCGGCCCTGGCCCCCATGCGGCAGGCGGCGGCCAGCTCCATGCCGTCCACCAGACCGCAGAGGAGGCCGGCGCGATAGGCGTCGCCCGCGCCGGTGGGATCCTTGACTTCCTTGACGGGCACGGCGTCGATTTCCTGCAGCCCCTGGCCGTTGCGGCACACGGAGCCCTTTTCGCCCAGGGTGGTGATGCAGATATTGGGCAGGTCGGTGACTTCCGCCTTGGTCAATCCCGTGGACTTGCACACCATTTCCATCTCGTAATCATTGGAGATAAAGATGTGCGCGCCGGCGATGCACTTCCTGAGCTGGTCGCCTGTCAGGGCCGGGATCTGCTGGCCCGGATCAAAAATATACGGGATGTTCAGGGCATTGAACCGCTCCGGCAGGGTGGTCATGTCCTGCAGGTTGCCGGGCCCGATGATGGCCATGGCCCCGCCGGTCTGGCTGTGACCGATTTCGTACGTGCAAGGCTGCCGCATGGCGCCGGGGTTGAAGCCGGTGATCTGGTTGTCGTCCCGGTCCGTGGTGATGTACGCGCCGGCGGTGAATTCCTCATCCACGTGGCGGATGCCCTCCAGGGAAAGGCCGAGCTTGCGCAGGTGGGTCTCGTATGCGCCAAAATCCTTGCCCGCGGCAGAGAGGATGAGGGGCGACTTGCCCAGCAGCACCAGGTTGTACGCGATGTTGCCGGCCGTGCCGCCGAACTTTTCCGCAAGCCCGTCCACCAGGAAGCAGACATTCAGAATATGCAGCTTGTCCGGGAGGATGTGGTCGGCAAAGCGACCGGGAAAGCTCATGATCCGGTCATAGGCCAGGGAGCCGGAAACGTAGATGCGCATGCGGGAACACTCCGATTCGGTTGAAGGGTTGGATCAGGCCATGGCCGGCGGCGTGGTTTCGTCCTCGATCCACTGCAGAAAGTCCGGATTGCCGGCGAGGATGGGCAGGGCCACCACGCAGGGGATATCGTAGCTGTGCAGTTCCCGGACGGCGTCGATGCAGGACTGCACCTTGCCCATGGTGGTTTTGCACAGCAGCACCACCTCTTCGCTTTCCTCAATGGCGTCCTGCCACCAATACATGGCGTGCATGCCCGGAAGCATGTTCACGCAGGCGCACAGCCGGCGCTCCAGCAGACGGCGCCCCAGGGAGCGGGCTTCGTCCATGTTTGGAGCGGTGATGTAGAGCAGTCTTGCGTCCATGGCAACTCCCTATGGGCACAGGGGCTTGGCGTCGGCCGGCGGACTGGCCAGCCACCCCGCGATGGCCGCGGCCTGGGATTCGTCGATCTTCGCGCCGGCCGCGCGCATGCGCGCCACGGTCTGCTGCCAGAAGGCGGCCTCCTGCTTGCCGATGCGGAAGCAGATGCGCCGGGAATCGTGGCAGGCGACACACTTGGCGGCGGCAAGGCCGGCGGCGTCTTGGTTCGAGGCATGCAGGGACATGGCGTACAGCAACAGCGCCAACAACAACACGACAAAGGGAATCACTCGCCGCATA
Source organism: Megalodesulfovibrio gigas DSM 1382 = ATCC 19364 (assembly GCF_000468495.1). Classification (NCBI taxonomy): domain Bacteria; kingdom Pseudomonadati; phylum Thermodesulfobacteriota; class Desulfovibrionia; order Desulfovibrionales; family Desulfovibrionaceae; genus Megalodesulfovibrio; species Megalodesulfovibrio gigas. Next base: position 1,727,432 of record NC_022444.1, on the reverse strand, counting down.
AGTCGCTCCTTGATGAGACCGGAAGAGTCCGGGAGGATAATCCTGGCTTGCCTATACGGCATTTTTCAGGGACTGTCTGCCCCGGATCGTATCCCGCCGTGTGCAACCGAAGGACCCCGCCCATGCCCGACACTGCCGCATCACGCCGCATCGCCTCAATCCTCGCCACCCTGGCCGCGCGCTACCCTGCGCCGGAAACCATGCTCCACTGGCGCACCCCCTGGGAACTGCTGGTGGCCACGGTGCTTTCTGCCCAATGCACCGACGACCGCGTGAACAAGGTGACGCCCGGCCTGTTCGCCCGTTTTCCCGACGTGGCCGCCGTGGCCGCGGCAGACGTGGCCGAGGTGGAGGAACTGATTCACTCCACGGGATTTTTTCGCAACAAGGCCAAGCACCTGGTGGCAACGGCGCAACTGCTGGTGCGACGGTATGCCGGCCAGGTGCCGCAATCCATGCCGGCACTGCTGGAACTGCCCGGCGTGGCCCGCAAGACGGCCAACATCGTCCTGGCCAACGCCTTCGGCATTCAGGCCGGCGTGGCCGTGGACACCCACGTCAAACGCCTGGCCTGGCGCATGGAGCTGACGCACTCCAAGGATGTGCTGAAGATAGAACGCGATCTCATGGCCTGCATCCCCCAGGCAGACTGGGGCCGGGCCAACCACTGGCTGGTGCTCTTCGGTCGCGAGGTCTGCACCGCCCGCGCGCCACGCTGCAGGGCCTGCCCGGTGGCGTCGCACTGCCCCAGGCGCGACGTGGCGGAGAAATGAGGGCACGCCGGGACGCCTTCCCGGCAAGATTCGTGCGGGGGAACCACCCTCTCTGCAGCAAGGGTTTTCCCGGGGCCGCATTTTCAGGGCAGACCCAGGCAAACGTCACATCATTGCAGTAGATTTATTGCAGAATCCCTGCTATGCAACGGTCATGCGGCGAGTACTCATCTGCTCGCGGCATGCCCTTTTTTCGTGCGCTGCACGCGGCAGCGCCGCAAGTCGGCGAAATCAGGGGGAGCCGGGGCGCACGTATTTGGGCAATCACACGGCCAGGCCATTCGAGGGGAACCATGAGCCAAACCAATATCCTGTTGGAATCCGGCACCAATGAGCTGGAAATCGTCGAGTTCTATCTCACCGAAACCTTGCCCAACGGCAAGAAGTACACCGGCTACTACGGCATCAACGTAGCCAAGGTGCTGGAGATCATCCGGGTTCCCAAGATCACGGAAATGCCCAACCAGCCCCACCCCTCGGTGCTCGGGGCCTTCAACCTGCGCGAGCGCATCATCCCCCTGGTGGATCTGTCCCAATGGCTGGGCAAGTCCAAGGCCGGCGTGGAGGCGGAGAAGGTCATCGTCACGGAGTTCAACCGCGTCACCAACGCCTTTCTCGTCAGCGGCGTCACGCGCATCCACCGCCTGAGCTGGGAGCAGATCCGGCCGCCGAGCGCGCAAATGCTGCATTTTTCCGGCGAATCCATCACCGGCGTGGTCAACCTGGAAGACCGCGTGCTGTTCATCCTGGACATGGAAAAAATTGTCAGCGAGCTGTGCCCCTCCCTGGCGCTGCAGGAAATGGATCCAGGGGACTTCACCCCCCCGTCCCCCGGGCAGCCCCAGGAAGATCCCGGCTTCTTCAAGGTGCTCATCGCCGACGATTCCGGCACCATCCGCAACATGATGGCCACCAATCTGGCCAAGCTGGGCTTCGAGGTCACGGCCACTGTGGACGGCGCCAAGGCCTGGGAGCAGCTCCTGAGCTGGAAACAAACCGCCACAGACCAGCAACGGCCCATCCATGAATACGTGCAGGTGATCATTTCCGACATTGAGATGCCGGAAATGGACGGCCACTCCCTCACCCGGCGCATCAAGGACGATCCCGTGCTCAAGCAGACGCCCGTGCTGCTGTTCTCCTCCCTCATCACCGAAAGTCTCCGCCACAAGGGGGAAGCGGTGGGCGCGGACGACCAGATCTCCAAACCGGACATCAAGACCCTGGCCGAACGCACCCGCGCCCTGGGCCGGCGCTACATGCAGTCCCTGCGGGCCTGACACGGGAGGGCACGCCCCGCCCCTGACCGAACAATTGCGACCCGGCCGCGATGGATGGATGTTGACAACCACCCGGAGCATACTGCAAGAGTTGAGGCATGCCCATCAAGCAGCACCCCGCACACCAGGTGTTTCAGGAATACTTGGCGAAAAATCAGCTCAAGCTCACGCCCCAGCGCATGTGCATCCTGGACGTGTTTCTGCGCTATCGCGGCCACATGGCCTCCGAAGAGCTGTATGAACAGGTCAAGAAGCGCGATCCGCATATCGGCCAGGCCACGGTGTACCGCACCCTCAAGCTGCTCTCCGGTTCCGGACTGGCCAAGGAAGTACACTTTGGCGACGGCCTGACCCGCTACGAAAGCACCTACGGCGAAGAGCACCACGATCATTTGATCTGCGAGCGCTGCGGCAAAAATATGGAAGTGGTGGACCCGCGCATCGAGGCCTTGCAGGAAGAGCTGGCCGCCCGGCACGGGTTCTCCCTGACCTCGCACCGCATGTACCTCTATGGCCTGTGCGAGGAATGCCGCAAGGGCTGATTTCGCCCCGGCGTCCTGCCGCACCGCCTGGGCCATGCGCAGGGCGCACCGCCGATTCTGACGCCTGCGGGGCTGAGGACTTGCGTATTTCCGGCAGCCTGTTATCCTGCGGCCACGCATCGAGAGCCGGTACGCCGTCTCTCCTGTCCTGCGCGCACCTGCAACGCTGCGAGTTCCGCCTGTGAAAACCACCGCCGAAATCGCCAATCTGTTTGATGAAACCAAATGGGGCAAGGACTTTGCCAGGCAGGAAGTGGAAATCATCGCCAAATACCTGTCCATGCATGCCTACTCCAAGGGGGAAGAAATCTTCCGCCAAGGCGACAAGGAACGCTACATGGCCTTCATCACCAAAGGCCGGGTGGACATCATCAAGGAAAGTCACGACTGCCTGGAAAAAATCGTCGTCACCCTGAGTCCGCGCACCCACTTTGGCGAAATGGCCTTCATCGACGAAGAACCCCGCTCCGCCTCGGCCATTGCCCGCGACGATGTGAACATGCTGGTGCTTTCCCGGGAGAGCTTTGAACACATCGCCGCCACGCATCCGGCCATCGGCATGAAAATGCTCAGGAACATCGCCCGGATGATCAGCCAGCGCCTGCGCATGACCACGGGCAAGCTGGTGTACACGCGAGAATAGGACCGCCGTTTTATCACGCACGCAACACGCCCCGGCCGCCAATGCAGCCGGGGCGTGTGTTGTTTTATTGCCAACGCAGGACGCCACGCCAGGGAGCACCTTTCTTCAGAACGGTGCTCCCCCGAACCCCCTTTCCAAAGATTTTTTATTGTGATTCAAGNAGGTTTCCTCTCTCGCAATGTCCTTTTTCAAAATTAAAATGCTCTAGCGCACGCCGACTTCGGCCTGGTACTTGTCCTTGAGCTGCTGCACCAGGGCAGGCTCCTCTGCGAGGAAGGCGTTGAACTCCGCGATGATGGCCGGATGCTTGATGGTGGAGAGTCGATACCCGGAACGGGTGTGGGGCAGGCTTGCATCAAATGCCAGGGCCTCCGGCTGCTTGAGCACATCGCGCAGCTGGTAGTTGGCCACAGCCACGCTGGAATAGGCGCCGTCCACCCGGCCCATGATGGCCTTTTGCAACATGGCCGCGTATTCGGTGCTTTCGTCCAGGGTCACAGCGCCGGCCTTGATGCGGTCCAGGTACTCAAAGGGGGTGAAGCCCGCGATGATGCCCAGCATCTTCATCGACTCGGCCGGCATGCCCTTGCGTGCAGGACTGACCATCACCCCGTCGATGTATTCCACCGCCGGCTCGCTGTACGTCACCTGCACGCCCTGGCGCATCTCCGCGCTCCAATAGGCGTTGTCCGGAAATTTGAAATCCAGCACTTGGTCCGTAAGAAACGCCTGGAACAGCCGCTTCACGGGCAAGGGTTCGTACCTGAACACATAGCCCTTTTTGCTGGCAAAGGCATCCAGCAGCTCGCGGGCATAGCCCCGGTATTCGCCGGTATCGCCGGCATAGATGGGATAGTAGTCGATGGTTTCCACGCCGACCACGAATTGCTGCGGCTGCCCGTGCACGGCCGGGGGAAAGCAGGCAAACAACAGCACGAACAGCAGGGCTCGGCGGAACAGATGGGACGTCAGCATGCGCGGTGCTCCTTGCGAATCAGTTGGCGCTTTTGAGTTGCTGGGTGAGGGCGTCGAGCTCCTGGGCCAGGGCTGCCAGGTCTGCCAGCGCGTTATGGGCCACATCCATCTTCGCAGCCGTGTCTTCGGCCACGGTGTTGATTGCCTCCACGGCCTGCTGGATCTCGTCCGAGGCGGCGGATTGCTGCTCCGAGGCCGAGGCGATGGACTGGATTTGTCCGGCCGACGCCTGGGCCAGCTGGACGATGGACCCCAGGGAGGCGCGGGCCTGGGCTGTCTGGGAAGTGACCTGCAGCACCGTGACGCCCACGCCTTCGGTCACCTGCAGACTGGCGCGCGTTTCCTGCTGAATGGAGGTGATGGAGCCAGAGACTTCCTTGGTGGCGTGCATGGTCTTTTCCGCCAGCTTGCGCACCTCGTCGGCCACCACGGCGAACCCTCGGCCTGCGTCGCCTGCCCTGGCGGCTTCAATGGCGGCATTCAGGGCCAGGAGGTTGGTCTGGTCGGCGATGTCCTGGATCACGGTGATCACGCCGCCGATGTCCGCCGCCCGGTGGCCCAGGCGGTCCATGTTTTCGCGAAGGGCAGAAACCTTCTGCTCCAGTTCGGTGACTGCCGCGCCCGCCTGTTCCACAATGCGGTCCCCCTCGGCGGCCTGTTCCTGGCTGTGCCCCGACTGGACAGCGGCCTCCTGGGCGTTTTTGGCCACCTCAAGCACGGTGGCGGTCATCTCCGCCATGGCGGTGAGGGTTTCGGAAATCTTGGCGCGCTGATCCCGCGTTCCATGGGAAACCTGTTCCACCTGCCCGGCCAACTGCTGGGAAGAAATGGCCAGCTGGGCCACGGCCTCCTCCAGAATGCCGGCAGCTTCCATCATGCCCTCGCGGCGGGAGGCGATGGCCTGCTCGCGGGCTTCCTCGGCCAGGGCGCGGGCTTCTTCGGCATTGCGGGCCAAGGCCATGGCTTCCTGTTCCTTGGCCTGCACCTGCTGGATGGTTTCTCCCAGGTTGCAGACCATGGCAGCCAGGGCCTTTTTAAGCCGCAGCAGCTCGCCCATGTAGCGCCCCGCCGGCTCCTCACAGGTCAACGATCCCGATCCCACAGTGACGGCATATTTTTCCAGACGCGCCAACGGGGTGAGCAGCATCTGCCTGAGGGCCAGCAGCAAGGCCAGCACGATGATCACATCCGCAGCCAGCACCGCGGCCACGGTCATCACCAGCAGCTCCTGCAACTCCTGCTGCAGAAACTCGACCGTCAGCAGCACGTGGGCCGTGCCTATCTGCTTGTCTCCCTTGAGCACGGGCTTGACAAAAACAAGCGCGCCGGCCTGCTTGGCAGTCTCCAGGTCGGCCAGGGGCACAACTCCCCAGTCCCTGTTGCGGCCCATGCCGGCGAACACACGCTCGCCCGTTCCCTCGGTCACCACAATGGCGGCCACATCCCGGGCCAGCATCTCGCTGGCGATCACCTCTTCGCCCTGCTTCTTCTCCAGGTTCCACAAGGCGCTGACCATGGTGAGGGACAGGCGCGAGGCGATCTGCCCACCCATCTCTTCCAGGGCGCGTTGTTTCCCCTGTTTGCTGAACGAGTAGTTCGCCGCGCCGATCCCCCCCAGAAAGAGGGAGAGGGTTCCCACCAGCAAGACCGTGACCGCGAGGCCGATAGATGTGTTCTTAAGCACGAAGAGTTCTCCTTAATACGCCGCGACCACGCCGGCCGGCATTGCCCCCGGCCGCGTCCCTGCGTATGCTGCACACGTATCCCTGTCTGACGTGAAGAACTGACGACGGAAACATGACATGTTGGTGCATCTCCCTACCTATTGGAGACAATCACCATATTTTCCCAGCAAAAGGATGTCCGCATGCGCCTTGCTCGCGCCTTCATCGCCAGAATCCTGCCCCTGCTGTGCCTGCTGCTTGTTCTGGTCGCCCCGGCAGCAGCCCAGCCGGCCGCCACGTTCATGTGGGAGATCCGCAAGGGCGAGGCCATCCTGCACCTGCTCGGCAGTCTGCACATGGCCGACGCCACCCTGTATCCCGTGGACCCGGCCGTGAACCGCGCCTTCCTGGACGCCAAGGCCCTGGCCGTGGAGGTGGACGTCTCCCCGGACAAGCTCGCCAGGGTAGCCCCCCAGATGGACGCCTTCACCAGACTGCCCGACGGACAGACCCTCGCCGACGTCCTGTCTCCGGAAGGCGCCGCCCGTGTGACGGCCTTTCTGCACGCCCAGGACCTGCCCTCGCGCCTGATGGTCCTCAAGCCCCTGGGCCTGATGGCCGTCCTCACCAACCAGCGCATGGACGCCCTGGGCTACTCCACCAATTACGGCGTGGACGAGCACTTCCTGCGCCGCGCCCGGGCCGCGGGCATGCCCATCCACGAACTGGAGACCCTGGAATTCCAGCTGACCATGGATCAGGACCTCTCCCCGGCCGTGCAGGAGGCCGTGCTCATGCAGGCCCTGGAAGAAATGGATGACGTGGCGATCTACACCCGCGCCACCCTGGATGCCTGGAAACGCGGTGATGCCGCGGAATTGGCCCGTCTGACCTTCGAGGATCGGCACACGCAACCCATGCTGGAACCTTTCTATGAAATCCTCTTCGACCGCCGCAACGAAGCCATGGCCAACGGCATTGCGCGGTTCCTGGATCGTGGGGAAAAGGTCTTCGTGGTGGTGGGCGCAGGGCATCTGGTGGGCGAGCGCTCCATCCTCCACTTCCTGCAGCAGCGGGGCCTGCAGTGCACCCAGGTGCCGGCCATGGCCCCGGGCAACAGCTCTCCGGCCCGCACGGCGTTCTTGCATCTCGCACCGTGAGCCGCCCGCCCCTGCGTGTGCTGCTGACCAGCGCCCCGACCGCCCCGACCGCCCCGACCGCCCCGACTGCCGAAACTGCCGGGAAGGCGGCAACGCCGGACTGGTCCGCCGCCTTTGCCGGACCCGTCGCCCAGTGGGAGGCCCGGCGGCTGGAAGAGGTGGTCCCCCTGCTGGCCAAGGCAGAGGCCGCCGCCCTGGCCGGGGCCTGGAGCGTGTTTGTCCTGGCCTACGAGGCTGCCCCGGCCTTTGAGCCGCGCATGGCTGTGCACCCGCCGGCGGCCATCGCGCCCCTGCCCCTGGCCTGGGCCGCAGTCTTCAATGCGCCGGCCGCGGCGCCGCCACCTCCGGCCACGTCCTCCCCTGTGCCGCCGGCCCACAGTCCCTGGCAGCCGCTGGTGGACGCCGCCGCCTACCGCGCGCACTTCGCCCGCATTCGGGAACTGCTGCGGACCGGGGAGGTCTATCAAGTCAACTACACCATGCCCTGCGTCTGCCTGACCGGGGGGGATCCCCTGGCCTGGCACCGCGCCCTGCTCCAGGCTCAGCAGCCGGGCTACGGCGCGTTTGTGGATCTGGGCGAGACGCAGATCCTGTCCTGCTCGCCGGAACTCTTCTTCCATCGCCTCCCCCACCCCGACGGCGACCGCATCCTCACCCGCCCCATGAAAGGCACGGCCCCCCGCGGCCGCACCCCGGCGGAGGATGCCGCCCTGGCCGGGGCCCTGGTTGCCTCGCCCAAGGAGCGGGCCGAAAATATCATGATCGTGGATCTCCTGCGCAACGACCTCGGCCGCCTCGCCCAGCCCGGCACCGTGGCTGCCACGCGCTGCTGCCGTGTGGAACGCTATCCCACGGTGCTGCAGATGGTTTCGGACGTGACGGCCACCCTCAGGCCCGGCACGCGGCTGCCGGACATCCTGGCGGCCCTGTTCCCCTGCGGCTCCGTCACCGGCGCGCCCAAGCTCGCGGCCATGCAGGCCATCCACGCCCTGGAGCCGCACCCGCGCGGGGTGTACTGCGGGGCCATCGGACTCATCAAACCCGGAGGGGAAATCATCTGCAGCGTGCCCATCCGGACGCTCACGGTCCGGGACGGCCGCGCGGTCTGCTCCGTGGGCGGGGGCATCACCTGGGATTCCGTCCCCGACGGCGAATACGCCGAATGCCGGCTCAAACTGCGATTCGCCGAGCCTGCGGCCTTCTCCCTGCTGGAAAGCCTGCTGCTGCAACGCGGGTGCATCCCGTTTCTGGAACACCACCTGGCCCGCTGCACCGCCTCTGCCGCGGCCCTGGGATTCCGGTTCGACGGGGACGCCGTCCGCGCCGCCCTGCTCGCCACGGCCCGGGCCACTCCGGCAGGGCGGCACAAGCTGCGCCTGCTGGCGGATGCCGACGGCGCCTTCCGCATCGAATCCCAACCGCTGCCCCTGCCGACGCGCATCCCCCTGCGTCTGGCCCTGGCCCGGGAGCCCGTCGAGGCCCAAGACTTCCGCCTGCAACACAAGACCACCCGCCGCGAGCCCTATGCCGCGGCCCTGGAGACGGCCCGACGTGAGCAGGTCCATGCGGATGACGTCATCCTCTGGAACACCCGCGGCGAGCTGACGGAATGCGGCTTCGGCAATCTGGTGCTCAAAAAAAATAGCCGGCTGCTCACCCCGGCGGCAGCCTGCGGGCTGTTGCCCGGCGTGTACCGCCAGCGGCTGCTGGAACGGGGCGTCATTCGGGAAGCGATTCTTACGATTGAGGATCTGCATGCCGCAGACGCCGTATGGCGCATCAACGCCGTGCGGCGCTGGCAACGCGGGCGACTGTGCTGAGGCCTGCACGGGCCATTGACTGCACAATCAATCCCAAAAGGCGGGTCAGGAGGCTTGACAACTCTTGGCGCAAGGCTCTACCCCTTTAAGACTGTGTCACCAGATTGTCGCGCAGGCGGCCGTTTTGTCACCAAATACTGTCCTCCAACATCAAGGAGCGACCCATGGCCAAACGTCTGGACGCCCAACGCACCTATGCCCTGGCCGGGGCAGGGGGCGCGGGCAAAACCTCCCTTGCCGAAATGTTGCTGCACACCGCGGGGGCCTTGTCCCGCCTCGGGTCCATCGAAGAAGGCGCCACCTGCCTGGACTACGAGCCCGAGGAAATCAAGCGACGCGGCAGCATCCAGCCTGCCGTCGCCCAGTTCGCTTGGAACAAGAGCCCGCACTACCTGCTGGACACCCCCGGGGAGAACAATTTCATCGGCGACATCCCCCTGCTCTTCACCGCGGCGGATGCCGTGCTCTTCTGCGTGGATGCAGTGGACGGCGCCCGCCCCCTGGCCCGCAAGCTCTGGCAGCAGGCCGCGGCTGCCGGCCTGCCGGGGATGATCTGCATCACCAAGCTGGACCGTGACCGCGCCGATTTCTCCATGGCCTACGCCTCCCTGGGCACGGTGCTGGGCGTGAAGCCCGTGCTCTTGCACCTGCCCATCGGGCAGCAGGATCACTTCGTAGGCGTGGTGGACCTGATGGCCAACAAGGCCCTGCTCTTCCAGAAAGACGGCACGCTGCGGGAAAGCGACATCCCCGAGGAACTGGCCGACGAAGCCGCCACCCTGCGCGAAACGGCCATTGAGAACATCGCCGAAAGCGATGAAGTCTTGATGGAAAAATACCTGGACGCCGGCGAACTCTCCATCGAAGACATCCGGACGGGCCTGCACGCCGGCGTGCTGAACCGCAGCCTGGTGCCCGTGGTGGTGAGTGCGGCCGTGCAGAACAAGGGCGGCGCGCTGATTCTGGATACCATCCAGCAGCTTTTCCCCTCCCCCCTGGAGCGCGGCCCCTGGCTGGGCCAGGACGGCAGCGAGCGGGCGTCCTCCGACGCCGAGCCCCCGGCCGCCTTTGTGTTCAAGACCCTGTCCGACCCCTTTGCCGGGCAGCTGTCCCTGGTGCGCGTGCTCTCCGGCACCTTCACCGCGGACACCTCCTACCTGAACAGCCGCACCGGCGATACCGAACGCGTGGGCCAGCTGCTGCAGCTGTTGGGCAAGTCCCAAACCCCCACCAAGGAAGCCGCGGAATGCGGGGCCATCGTGGCCGTGGCCAAGCTCAAAAACACCGCCACCGGGGACACGCTGGCTGCGGAGAAAAAGCCCTTCGCCCTGGCCGCCCCGGCCATCGCCCCGCCACTGCTCACGTATGCCCTGGCTCCCAAGGAAAAAGGGGAGGAAGACAAGGTCTACCAGGCCGTGCAGAAGCTCCTGGAGGAAGACATCACCCTGCGGCTCTCCCGCGACGAGGAAAGCAGCGACATCCTGCTCTCCGGCATGGGGCAGATGCACATCGAAACCGCCGTGGAACGCGCCAGACGGCGCTACAAGGTGGATATCGTCCTCAAGACGCCCAAGGTCCCCTACCGCGAAACCATCAAGGGCACGGCAGACGTGCAGGGCCGGCACAAGAAACAGTCCGGTGGCCGCGGCCAGTTCGGCGACTGCTGGGTCAAGTTCGAGCCCCTGCCCCGGGGCGCAGGCTATCAGTACGTGGACGCCATTGTGGGCGGGGTCATCCCCCGGCAGTACATCCCTGCCGTGGACAAGGGCATCCAGGAAAGCGCCCATCGCGGCTTTTTGGCCGGCTGCCCCATGGTGGACTTCAAGGCCAGTTGTCACGACGGCAGCTACCACACCGTGGACAGCTCGGAAATGGCCTTCAAGATCGCCGGCTCCCTGGCCTTCAAGAAAGCCATGGAAACAGCCAAGCCCGTGCTGCTGGAACCGATCATGCAGGCCACCATCTCCATTCCCGATGAGTACATGGGCGACGTGATCGGCGATTTGTCCTCGCGCCGCGGCAAGGTGCTGGGCTCGGACTCCACCGCCGGGGTGACGGAAATCAAGGCCCACGTGCCCATGAACGAGATGCTGCGCTATGCGCCGGATCTGCGCGCCATGACCGCCGGGCAAGGCACCTTTGCCATGGAATTCGACCACTACGAGGAAGCCCCGCCACCCGTGGCCGAAAAGGTGATTGCCGAATACCAGAAGGAACGCGGCGGAGAATAATTCCACCTATCCAGTAGAGATTCTACCTCGGCCCGGCAACGGGCCGAGGTTTTTTTGCGCCGATTCTGCGGCAACCCTGCATTTATCAATTGATCATTGACAATTTGTAATGATTCTCATAATTGGTATTTCTGATTGCGTACATCACGGTGTACACGGCTTGATCTTGACGAAATCTATACCGATTCACACCACTAACCGCAGCAGGGGGCTCAGGTGAGTGCATTACGTGGTCGTTGGATGTCCGTCATGCTGTTGCTGTGCATGGCTGCAGCTGTTGTATCCGGCTGCGCTGGGAGCAACAAGAAAGCGCATGAAATGGCAGAGGCCGCAATATACAAACCGATTGAGTATCAAAATGCAAACATGACTGGTCCGCCCATCGTGGTGTTGCCCGGCATGTTCAAGACGCGATCCGCCGCCTATGTGCACAAGTATTGCAACAACAGCATCTGTGATTTTGCCGAATTGGAATTGAGCAAGGCCAACTTCTCCGTGCTGGAGAATGCCGACCAGCAGCCGCTGTTCGAGGAAATCGCCCTGGCCGCCACCATGAGCGATGCCGAGGCCCTGCAGACCTTCCGCAAGTCCAGCCTGCCCACGGCCCGGTATTTCATGAGCTTCGACGTGATCAAGGCCGAGCCCATCGCCTGGGAGGCCAAGGGCGGCGACGGCCAGGTGCTCGGGGCCATCCTGGAACTGGGCCTCACCCTGGCCACCCGGGGGCAGTACCGCTCCCTGGGCAAAAGCCTGAACTCGGCCGTGTCGTCCGTGGCGGCCTACGACTACAACACCACATGGCATGTGGTGCTGCAGTACAGGGTGATTGATGCCGAGACCGGCGCCGTGGTCCATACGGCTTCAGTGGAAGAAAAGCAGGTGGCCCAGGATGAACTGACGGCGGCCCTGGGCATTTCTGAAAAAACCACCAGCTCGTTCACGGTGGATTCCCTGGTGCAGCGCCTGATGCAGCGCGCCGTGGCCGACCTGGACAAGACCGTGAAGCAGATGCACCAGACCGCGGCGGCGTACGAAGACGAATCGCCCTCCGGAAAGGCCGCGCGGGGATCGGAAAAAAAACGGAAGGCCATGGCCGAGGCCTATGCCCAGAAGGTGGCGGAGCTCAAGCGCAAGCAGGACGAAGAGGCGGCGCTGCAGACGATGCAGGCCTACGACTTTGCCTGGAGCAACATGGACGGCGTTGCCCTGCTGGCCACGGCGGACCCCTCGTTGCACAACATGATGGCCAACAGACTGGTGGCTTCGTACAATCGGGTGTATGAAGCCAACCCCAACTGGCGCAACAACTTCACCATCACCACCAATGACATCTCGTACGAATTCCTGGAGTACTCGCCGGAGCGCTGCAAGATCAAGCGCCTGGGGCACAGCATGCAGGGCGCCAAGGGCAAGGAGCAGAAGGTTGACGTCACCGACGAGTTTGACCTGGCCAAGCAGGATGGCCGCTGGCTCATTGCCTCGTCTGTGCAACTCAAGGCGATGAAGGAAGCGCATGACAAGGCGGAAGCCGCCAAGCCCGCGCCCAAGACGCCGGCCAAGAAAAAGAAGGACGAGGACGAATAACTCCGCCGTCTCCATGCCTCTGCCCGGCTCCCTGGCGTTCATGCATCGCTGGGGAGTCGGGATCCTGCCGCGCATTCTGCGTCCGCAGTCTGCCCCGCTCTTCCCTTCCGACCCAATCTGCCTTATATCTCCTCTCGCAATCCGAAATTCTCCTTTACCCCATTGCCCTCGCCATGCAATCTTTTGTCACGTTGTTGCGTTCCTTGCGGTTTCAGGCCCTGTTTCTGCCCGGCACCATCCTGTTCAGCCTGCTGTGCGTCGGCATGCGCAAGCTGGGCCTCATGCAATGGCGGTCCTGGGCCGCCTGGGGCTGGGGCCAGTGCGGCATGCTGGGCGCCGGCGTGCCGGTGGAAACCCACCTGGAGCACCTGCCGCCCCCAGGCCCCATGATCATCATGGCCAACCACCAGAGCCAGCTGGACATCTGTCTTTTCTTCACCAGACTGCGAAAATACGACTGCTGTTTCGTTGCCAAGAAGCCCTTGTTCAAGTTACCCTTCCTCGGCAAAGCCATGCACGCCCTCGGGCATGTGTGCGTGGATCAGGACAATCCGCGCCAGGCCATGAAAGCCATTGACGAGGCTATCGAAAAAGCCCGGGCCGGCCAGGCCGTGGTTATTTTTCCCGAAGGCACCCGGGCGTTTACGTTTGAAACACTCCAGGAGTTCCAGGTAGGCGCCATGATCCTGGCGCTCAAATCCGGACTGCCGGTCGTCCCCGTGCTCATCCACGGCGCGGGCGACGTCTCGGCCCGGGAGACCATGAAAATAAATAAACCGAATGGGCCGCTGCGCTTGACGGCCCTGCCGGTCCTGCACCCTTGCGAGCGCTACACCATGAAGGACCGCGAAGCCCTGCGACAGGAGCTGCAAACCCTCATGACCACCGAATATGAACGGCTGCGAGGCCTGTACTACCCCAGGCTTGCCGCCAACACCCTGGAGGCACGATGACCCTAGATCCCCACGTCCGCCTAACCCCCCTTGGCGGCCTGGGAGAAATTGGCCGCAACTGCATGGTCTTAGAAACTGAAAAGTCCATGCTCGTCATTGACTGCGGCCTCATGTTTCCCGACGACTATCTGCTGGGCATCGACATCGTCATCCCCCGCTTCGACTACATCCTGGAACGCAAGGACAAGCTCAAGGGCGTCCTGCTCACCCATGGGCACGAGGACCACATCGGCGCCCTGCCCTGGCTCATGAGCCACCTGAACGCGCCCATTTACGGCTCCGGTTTCACCCTGGGCCTGGTGCGCAACAAGCTGCGCGAGCACAACCTGGAACGCTTCATCACCCTGAATCGCGTCCAGGCTCGCGACCGCATTGTGTTCGATGACGTGGCCGTGAACTTCTTCCCCGTCTGCCACTCCATTGTGGACGGCTTTGCCCTGGGCTTTGAAACCACCGTGGGCCGCATTCTGCACACTGGCGACTTCAAGATCGACCCCGCCCCCATGGACGGCCACGCCACAGACATGGACGGCATCCGCGAATTCTGCGCAGACGGCGTCCTGTGCATGCTCTCGGACTCCACCAACGTGGAGCGCGACGGCCACTCCCTCAACGAACGCGAGATCATGAGTTCGCTGTCGGAGATCTTCAAGACCTGCCAGGGCCGCATCCTGGTCACGCTGTTTTCCAGCCACATTCAACGCATGCAGGAAGTGTTCGAGCTGGCCTGGCAAACCGGCCGCAAGGTGGCCGTGGCCGGCAAGTCCATCTCCTCCAACATTGAGCTGGCCCAGGAGCTCAAATTCCTGGCGGCCAAGGAAGGCGTGCACATCCCCCTGGAAGAAGTGCCCACCGTGCCGGACCGCGAACTGGTGCTGCTGGTCACGGGTTCCCAGGGCGAACCACTCTCCGCCCTGACGCGCATCACCGCCGGGGAGCACAAGAGCCTGCGCATCCACGAGGGCGACACGGTCATCATGTCCTCGCGGTTCATTCCCGGCAACGTCAAGGCCATCTATCGCGTCATCAACCAGCTCTACAAGCTGGGCGCCGACGTGTATTACGAAAGCATTCACAACATCCATGCCTCCGGCCACGCCTACAAGGAAGAGCTGCGGCTGATGCTTGAGGCGGTGAAGCCCAAGTACTTCATCCCCGTGCACGGCGAATACCGCCACCTGGTGAAGCATGCAGACCTGGCCCGCCACTGCGGCGTGGCCGGGGAGCGAGCCATCGTGCTGGAAGATGGCCAGCCCCTCACCTTCGTGCAGCATGGCATCCGCTTTGAGGACGCCGTGCCCGCCGACGCCATCTATGTGGACGGCAAGGGCGTGGGCGATGTGGGCCACACCGTGCTCAAGGAACGCCAGCTGCTGGGCGGCGAAGGGCTGGTCATCGTGGTGATGGTGCTGGAAGAAAAAAGCTGGGACATCATCCACGGGCCGCAGGTGGAATCCAAGGGCTTTGTCTTCGCGCAGCAGTATTCCCACGTGCTGGAAGACGCCCAGTGCATCATCCTGGACATCTTCGAAAACGTCCCCCCTGGCGACGTGGACAAGCTCAAGGAACGCATTCGCAGCGCCCTCAGACGCTTCTTCCGCAAGGTGCTGGACCGCGACCCCGTGGTGGTGCCCCTGGTAATGGTGGTGTAACGCCCCCAGACGCCTCCCCACAGCACAACAGTTCGCGTGCCGGCCCGCCTGCGCAGGCAGACCGGCACGCTCTCCATTACTCTTTTGTCAGGATACCCTCATGAGCGACACACCTACCAAAGACAGCAACGGCACCCCCCTGCAGGACGGGGACAACGTCCTGCTGACCAAGGATCTCAAGGTCAAAGGCGCATCCGTCACCCTCAAACGCGGCACGCTCATCAAAAATATCCGGCTCACGGACAATCCGCAGGAGATTGAATGCAACGCAGAAAAAGTCAAAGGACTGGTACTCAAGACCTGCTTTCTGAAGAAAGCGTAATCCTTGCACCCTGCTGCGGCACCCGGTCCTCCTTGACCCGCCCCTGCATCTCATCTAGAAGTACGCCATTATGAACTGGGACTGGGACAAACTCAATTCGCGCAAGCCGCAAGGCCCCTGGGGCCCGCGGCCAGGCAACGGCCCCGAGGGGCCGGATCTGGACAAGCTCAAGGATGTCCTGAACAAACTGAAAACCCCCGGCGCCAGGATCCTGCTGCCGCTGCTGGCGGTCGTCTGGATGGCCACGGGCTTTTACAGTATTGGACCGGCAGAAGTGGGCGTGGTGCTGCGCTTTGGCGCGTTCCATCGCATCACGGATCCAGGCTGGCATTATCACATCCCCTACCCCGTGGAACACGTGCTCAAGCCGGAAGTCATGGCGTTCCGACGCGTGGAGGTGGGTTTTCTCTCCATGCAAGGCGGCCGGCAGACCCAGCAGGGCCAGAACCGCTCCCGCCCGGAAGAAAGCCTGATGCTCACCGGGGACGAGAATATCGTGGACGTGCAGTTCATCGTCCAGTACCGCATCAAGGATCCCACGGACTTCCTCTTCAACGTCCAGAGCCAGGACGACACCGTCAAGCACGTGGCCGAGGCTGCCATGCGCGAAGTGGTGGGCTACAACCTCATCGACAACGTGCTCACGGACAAAAAAGAAGCCATTCAGCTGGATACCCTCAAACTCATGCAGGGCGTGCTGGACCGCTACCAGGCCGGCATCTATGTGGAAGCCGTGCAGTTGCAAGACGTGCATCCGCCCCGGGAAGTGGTGGACGACTTCAAGGACGTGGCCAGCGCCCGGGAAGACAAGAACCGCTTTGTCAATGAAGCCCAGGCCTACAGCAACGACATCCTCCCCAGAGCCCGCGGCGAGGCTGCCCGCATCATCAATGACGCCCGCGGCGCCCAGCAGGGCACCATCCATCGGGCCGAGGGCGAAGCCGCCCGGTTCTCCGCCGTGCTGGAAGCCTACCGCAAGGCGCCGGATATCACCCGCGAACGCCTGCAGCTGGAAGCCATGGAACACATCCTCGCCAATCAGGATACGGACAAGCTCCTGCTTGATGCGGAAGTGGCCAACCGCACCACGCCCTATTTCCAGCTCGCGCCGCCAGAGGCCCTGGCCGGCCAGCCCGCCGCAGCACCAGGAACCCCTGGCGCCCCCGCCGGTCAGCCCGCCCTGCGAGGTGCCCCATGAAAAAACTGTTCATCCTTGGCCTGACGGCCTTTGTCCTCATCGTCGTCGCGTCCATGTCCTTGTACACGGTCTCGCAGGTGCAGACAGCCATCATCCTGGAATTCGGCAAGCCCATTGGCGAGGCGAAAGCCCCGGGCCTGCACTTCAAGCTGCCCTGGCGCAATGTCATCTGGTTCGACAAACGGATTCTGGACTACGACGCCAAGGCCCGCGAAGTGCTCACCAGCGACAAGAAGACCCTTCTGGTGGACAACTACGCCAAATGGCGCATCACCAACCCCCTGCTGTTCTACCAGACCGTGCGCACCCCCGCCGGTGCCCTGCAGCGGCTGGACGACGTGATCTATTCCGAAATGCGCGAGGCCTTGGGCCGCTACACCATGACGGAAGCAGTCTCCACCAGACGCGCCGCCATCATGCTGGAAGTGTCGGAACGCTCCTCCAGACTCATCGCCGAATACGGCATCGAAGTGGTGGATGTGCGCATCAAACGCACGGATCTGCCTGACCAGAACCTGAAATCCATCTACAACCGCATGTCTGCCGAACGCAAACGCCAAGCCAAGCAGTACCGCTCCGAAGGCGAGGAAGAAGCAGCAAAGATTCGCTCCGAGGCAGACCGCGAGCGCACAGTCATTCTGGCGCAAGCCCGCCGCGAAGCCGAGATACTCCTTGGCCAGGGCGATGCCGAAGCTGTGCGTATCTACGCAGAAGCGTACGGCGCGGACCCCAGTTTCTATGCCTTTGCCAGAAGCCTGGAAGCCTATACCAACGGCCTCAAGACACGCACACGCATGGTCCTGGTGCCCGGGTCTGGCTTTTTCCAGCACCTGCCCTAGATCATTAAGACATTCTCCCCGCGGGGATTTGCACCCTCCCCGCGGGGTCGCCGGCAGTGTAACATGTGAACCAAAATGTTACAACTGTGTCCCCAATGAGACACCTGCCGGTGCATGCAAATACCCAGCAGCCGCAGCAGATAAACTAGCAGCCTACCACTGTTCATCTTTTTTTTTTGCGCTTCCAACTATTGTGGCACTGAATTTGTATTATGTACTTGCTTGCTTGTGCCAACAGGCTGACCAGATTGTTACACACGCGCCAGCAGGTCATTTGTGCAAGGAAGACGATTTTCGTTTCGTTGATCCCTTGGGCCGACCTGGCGGACGCGACGGCGCCGGGAGAAGCTGCTCAGGAATCCCCAATTCCACCAACTGCTGGATGCGTTCCTTCGGCGCACGATCCCCCTTGATGATGCGCGAGATCATCGAGGGATGCACACCCAGATCCACGGCAAGTCGGTTTTTGTAAATTCGATGATACGAAAGCCACGCCTCAAGCTTTTGCTGCCGGTCCGTTGTCGTGTCAGCCAGCAGCGCAGCCAGGAAGCTTTCGGAGAAGGAGTGTTTTTCTGAGGCAGCGGATTCTGTCATGTGCAGGTCAAGGAATTGCAGTGTTTCTTCGTGTATGGTATAAAAACCATGCTCGTGTACATCGAATTTCGTCTAGATATAGGCTAGTTTTTCCACTGTCAAGGTGAATCGGGCTCAGTCCCCCATTCTCCACATACCAAAGGAGTTGCAGCGTGCCAGGTTTTGAAGAAATTTTCGACCGCATCAAGGTTGCCACCAATACCCGCACCCAGGTGGAACTTGCTGAAGTGCTTGACATTCGTCAGTCCAGCATTTCAGACGCCAAGCGGCGGGATTCGGTGCCCTCGGACTGGTACCTCAAGTTGTTCGAGAAGTACGGTCTCAACCCGGACTGGCTCAAGAGCGGTCTCGGCCCCATGTATCTCAAGAGCGAGCAGGGGTACGAACCCTATGACGGCCCCCAGGCGGCCAGCCTGCGCGAGGAAGCCGCCAAGTATGCCGAACCGGACAGCAAGTCGCAGATCATCACGGTCTTTGGCATGCAGGGCATCGACGCCGCCACCGGCAAGTGGATGCCCAAGAGCATCGGCAAGCTCTCCATTCCCCTGTCCCTGGCCCGGCCCAGCATCACTGTGGTGAAGATGGACGCCTCTTCCATGGAGCCGCTCATCCGCCGCAGCGCCTATGTGGGTCTGGACACGGACCAGAAGAACATCCTGTCTGGCGAGTTGTACGGCGTGTTCATTCCCTTTGAAGGGCTGGGCATCCGCCGTATCTTCCTGGACGAGGAAAAGGGCCGCTTTGTGCTGCGTACCGAAAATTCGGACCACCCCGAGCAGTACCTGCCCGTGGAAAAGCGCGATGAGCGCGTGGTGGGCCGGGCAGTCTGGGTGCTGCAGCAGCTGTAATTGCTGATCGCCACACATGGCGCGTGCAGCCGCGGGGGGGAGACCTTCCGCGGCTGTCTTGTGTCACGTCCCCGAAAGAAGGCGATGTTTCCATCATCGTAAGTCGGGGAGGACTCACGGAGCCAGCGGCTCCGGGGCCGCCTTGCAGGCGGACCAGTGTTGCGTCTTTGCTGTATGAGCATATGTTGAGGACGCAACACTAGAGCACGTTGTTTTTGAAAAGCACTCTCGGGGGAANTCTCGCAATGTCCTTTTTCAATATTAAAACGCGCTAGTTGTGCGGGCATTGCCTTCGCCGGGGCTCGGGGCTATGGTCCACGCAGACTGACACACCCCAACCCTGCGAGGCAACGCGCATGGGCACCCCCTCCCAGGGGCTCCGGCCCCACCAGATTTTCGACTTTCTCGCCGCCAGGGTCCTGGGACAGGACGAAGCCCTGCGCGGCGTGGCCGTGTCCATATACAAGCACCTCTACGGCATCCGCGGCGGGCGCATCTTCCTCATTGGCGGGTCCGGCACGGGCAAGACGACGCTGATGCGGGCCATCCAGCACTTTTTCATGGCCCATCCGGCCCTCAAGCCCTTTGCCGCCATGTGCATCGTGAACGCCCGCACGCTGGTGGACGAAAACGGCGATGTGGATGTCTTGCGCATCTTCCAGCACCTGGAGGCGGATGCCCGGCGTCTGCTGGGACCCGACGCCGAGGCCCGGGAGGTGGCGGCGCAGATGGAGCGCGGCACCATCTGCCTGGACGAGGTGGACAAGATTTCCGGCAAGCTGGCCGGCAAGCCGGATGTGGTGGGCCTTTCCCTGCAGCAGGCCCTGCTGACCTTCATCGAGGGCGAGCAGGTGCAGCATGCCGTGCGCGAGCGTCACGGCGAGGGACGGCACGACTTCTCCCTGAACACCGGCCGGATGCTCTTTGTCTGCGGCGGCGCCTTTGAGGAGTTGTACGATCAGGTCTACCGCCGCGTGGAGAACAAGGAGGACGAACGCCGGCTCAGGGAGGTGCGCACCTACGATTCCCGGCTGGGCATGCGCACGGACATCCTCTTCTCCCTCAAGGAATACATGAAGCTCGCGGATCTCTACGCCTACGGCATGGCCCCGCAGTTCATCTCCCGGTTCTCGGGCGTCACCCTGCTGGAGGATCTGCACCGCGGCGCCCTGCGCGAAATCCTGCTCAAAAGCGAGGAATCGCCCTACCGCATTTCCCGGCAGTATTTCGCCACCATGGACATCGAGCTTGTCCTGACGGCCGAGGCCGTGGATATTGTGGTGGACAAGGCGTATGAAAATGCCCGCATCGGGGCGCGGGCCCTGCGCGAGGTGTTCGCCAAGGTCATCACCGCCCTGGAGTTCGACCCCTTCGGCAGCGGCCTGCTGCAGCAAAAGGGCGAGGGCTGGCGGCTGGTGGTCAAACGGGAGCTGGCGCAGGAACGGCTGCACAGCCAGGATGCAGACCCTGCCGACGCCATGGCGGGCGCTTCCAAAGATGCTGCCGAAGCCCTGGCGGAGCAGGTCGGGGAACTGTCGTGAGCGCCGGTCACTGCACGGGGATGATCCGGCGGGAGACGTCTTCCAGCAACACCTGATAGCCCAGCAGGCGGGAATGGACCTCCGCAAACCGCGGATCCTTGGCATAGGGCGACCTGGCGATATTCTCCCCCAGTTCCGTGGCCAGATCTTCCAAGCCATGGCCAAGGTGCCGCAGCCGATTGCCCACATAGCCGGCCAGGATGTTGCTGACGGCTTCCGTCTTCAGAAAATGGTCAAAATACAAAAACACCAGATCAAACCCGTTTTCCGCCTGCAGCCTGGCCCGGTCCAGCTCGCCCAGGAAATAATTGGCCATGCCGGCATGGGCGGGCACGCTTTTCTTCTCCTGGTCCATGAATGCGCGGGCAGCCTCCAGGGACTGGACAAATTGCTTGTGCGCGTCCATGTAGGCCTTCATGTCGAAGGGCGGCGGACTTTTTTTGTCCGGCTTCTCTGCCTCGGCCGCCTTGGCCGGTGGGGCCGGCTTTTTGTTGGACGCAGCCAGGACGTCATGCTCCCACGGCATCGCCCCCGGCACGATCCCGCACGCAAACGCCCCCAGCAGGAGCACGGCAATATGGCGATGCAGCATCATGCCCAGAGCTGTACCGCAGTCGCCCGGACCAGACAAGATGTCCGTCCCCTGTCAACCCTGCATCCTGCGCAAGGATCTCGTACTTTTCCATGATTGTCCCCACTCCGGAGTCTCTGCTGCACGGCCTGCTGCTGCCCCTTGGCTCGCTCATTGTGTTCATGTCCCTGAGCCTGCTGGTGGCCAATGTCCTGGAAGCCATGAACTGGACGCGATTTCTGGCCCGTCTGGCCGCCCCGCTGGTGCGGCTGGGACGGTTCAAGGACGTGTCTGGCGCGAGTTTTTCCCTGGCCTTCGTTTCGGGCATGGCCGCCAACACCGTCCTGGCGGAAAGCTACGAACGCGGGACCCTCTCGCGTCGGGAGCTGATCCTGGCCAATCTGTTCAACAGCATGCCCACGTATTTTCTGCACCTGCCCACCATGTTCTCCCTGGCGGCGCCATTTTTGGGATCAGTGGCAACATTGTACGTGGGGCTGACGTTCTTTGCGGCCATCCTGCGCACGGCCGGGGTGGTGCTGGCCGGCCGGCTGCTGCTGCCGCCCATCCCCGATGGCTGTGTGGTCTGCCGGCTGGACGAGCAAAAGCCGCGCACGCCACAGGAGGCCCTGGCCAGGGGCTGGCGTCTGTTCCGAAGGCGCATCCGCAAGGTGGTGCTCATCACCGCCCCCATTTACACGGTGATGTATTTTGCCCGTATCTGGGGGGTGTTTGAGGCGATGGAAACGTTCCTGGCCACCCATGTAGGCGACCTGGGCTTCCTGCCGCCGCAGGCCTTGTCCATCGTGGCGTTTCATCTGGTGGCGGAAACCACGTCCGGCCTGGCCGCGGCCGGGGCCGTGCTGCAGGGGGGCGAGCTGCCGGCGCGGGTGGTGGTGCTGGCCCTGCTGGTGGGGAACATCCTCTCTTCTCCCATGCGGGCCTTCCGGCACCAATTCCCGTACTATGCCGGAATCTTCAAACCCAGCATGGCAGCACGGCTCATCATGTACAGCCAGCTGTTGCGAGCCGCCAGCATTGCCCTGGTGACCGCCGGCTTCGCCTTTTTTACCTCCTGAATACTTTCAAATCCTGACGGCTTTGGATATGGAGGCTGAACAGCACATCGCATCACACCATCAATCCAGCAGGAGCACGCCACGTGCAGTTCACACCCACGGACCTCCCCGGGGTCTTCCTTCTCAAGCCCAAAGTGTTCGGCGACGAACGGGGCTTTTTCATGGAAAGTTACAACGCCCGCCTGTTCGCCGAACAAGGGCTCAACATCCCCTTCATCCAGGACAACCACGCCAAGTCCGGCGTGGGCGTGCTCCGGGGACTGCACTTCCAGCGGCCACCCATGGCCCAGACCAAACTGGTGCGCGTGACCGCCGGCAGTGTGTACGATGCGGTGGTGGACCTGCGCAAAGGCTCCCCTACCT
Organism: Megalodesulfovibrio gigas DSM 1382 = ATCC 19364; assembly: GCF_000468495.1. Lineage (NCBI taxonomy): Bacteria > Pseudomonadati > Thermodesulfobacteriota > Desulfovibrionia > Desulfovibrionales > Desulfovibrionaceae > Megalodesulfovibrio > Megalodesulfovibrio gigas. The sequence continues at coordinate 1,704,800 of NC_022444.1, read as the reverse complement.
ATGGCCAGTGGCGCGGCTTTACCCTTTCCGCGGAAAACTTCCTCCAACTCCTGGTGCCCCAGGGCTTTGCCCACGGCTATGTGACGCTTGAACCGGATACAGAATTCCAATACAAGGTTGACAATTACTACGCCCCGGAACTGGATGGCGGCCTGCGCTGGGATGATCCCACCCTTGCCATCGACTGGCCGGTGAAAACGCCCAACCTCTCTGCCAAAGACAAGTTGCTGCCGCTACTCAGCGATTTCGATTCCCCCTTCCGGTTCCAGGCCTGATCCGGCTCGTCACCAAGGAGACCAGCGCATGAGCGACGCCACCGTCCCCCAATCCCCCACCCGCGACCATCCGTTGAGCCGCTGCCAGGCCGTGATTCTTGCCGGTGGTTCCGGCACCCGGCTGTGGCCGCTGTCCCGGGCCATGCTGCCCAAGCAGCTGCTGGCCCTCAAGGGCAGCCGCACCCTGCTGCAGGAAACCGTGGACCGCTCCATGGCCGCCTTTCCGGCCGATCGCATCCACGTGGTGACCAACGAGGAGCATATCTTCGAGGTCAAAAAACAGCTCAAGGCCCTTGGCCCGGAGCTGGCCGCCAATGTGCTCGCCGAGCCCATAGGCAAGAACACCCTGCCGGCCATCCTGCTGGCCATGGGCTCCATTGCCGAACGCGACCCCGACGCGCTGGTGGCCGTGTTTCCCTCGGACCACTTCATCCATCACCCCGAGCAATGGACCGGCGCCCTGGCCCGCGGCTGCGAGCTGGCCGCCCAGGGCTGGTTTGTCACCTTCGGCATCGTGCCGGACAAACCAGAAACCGGCTACGGCTATATCGCCAAGGGCCCATCCCTGGGGCAGAACGCTTACCAGGTGGGCGGGTTTGTGGAAAAACCGGACCTGGAACGCGCCCAGTCCTTTGTGTCCAGCGGCGACTACTTGTGGAATTCCGGGATGTTCGTCTTCAGCCTGCCCGCCTTCCTGGACGCCGTGGAGCGCTTTCAGCCTGAGTTGTTCAAGTGGTGGCAGCAGCGCCAGGAGCGTCCCCTGGTGGCCGGGTACAGCACCCTGCCGGACATCTCCGTGGACTACGGCATCATGGAGCAGGTGGACCGCATTGCCATGGTGGCCGGGGACTTCGGCTGGGACGACCTGGGCAGCTGGGAAGCCCTGTACCGCCTGGGCGCAAAAGACGAAAACGGCTGCGTGGTGGAAGGCGACGTGCTGGCAGTGGACTGCAAAAACTCCCTGCTCTTCTCCCGCGGGGCCAAGCTGGCCGCCGCCGGCGTGGAGAACATCATCGTCGTCCAGACCAAGGATGCCACCCTCGTCTGCAGCATGGACCAGGTGCAGAAGGTCAAGGACGTGGTGCAGCTGCTCAAGACCCAAGGCTCCCCGCTGGTGACCACCCACGTCACCGTGCATCGGCCCTGGGGCAGCTACACCGTGCTGGAGGAAGCCTCCTTCTACAAGCTCAAGCGCATTGTGGTGCTGCCCGGAGCCAAGCTCTCCCTGCAGATGCACCACCACCGCAGCGAGCATTGGGTGGTCATTTCCGGTACGGCCCTGGTGCAGGTGGGCGAGGAAGAAAAGATCCTGGTGGAAAACCAGTCCGTGGACATCCCCAAGGCCACCAAGCACCGGCTTTCCAACCCCGGCAAAGTGCCCGTGGAAATCATCGAAATCCAGAACGGCCCCTACCTGGAAGAAGACGACATCGTCCGCTTTGAAGACGTCTACGGCCGCAAGCCTGCGGGCTAGGGCATTTTATCTTTGAGAAGAGTTCCTGGGGGAACCCCTTTCT
>NC_022444.1:1524934-1702220 GCF_000468495.1 Megalodesulfovibrio gigas DSM 1382 = ATCC 19364 | reverse complement strand
TAATCAGGAAGACTTTTGTTATAACGACAAAATACTATCAAATTTTTGGAAGGGAAACGCGCGAGCGGGAAGTGCCTTGTGTAACGGGTTCCCCCTCTCGCACAGATTTTTCCGAGGCCAACGCACCCTGACGACTGATGCCGCAAGGGGTCTGTTCATGAAACCGCCAATCGGACGCGACACCACACTGTGCATGTCCCTGGCTGGCCGGCCGGGCAATTTCGGCTCGCGGTTCCACAACCGCCTCTATGCGCTGCTGGGCCTGGATTATGTCTACAAATCATTCACCACCACGGACCTGCCCGCGGCCATCGGCGGCGTGCGCGCCCTGGGCATACGCGGCTGCGCCATTTCCATGCCCTTCAAGGAGGCGGTCATCCCGTTGCTGGATGGTCTGGAGGCCTCGGCGCGGGCCATCGATTCGGTCAATACCATCGTCAATGACGGCGGCACGCTGACCGGCTACAACACCGATTTCATCGCCGTACGCCGGTTGATCGAACAGGCCGGCATCGCACCGCAGACGCCGTTTCTCCTGCGCGGCAGCGGCGGCATGGCCAAGGCAGTGGCCGCCGCCCTCAAGGACCTCGGCTTCCATGACGGCGTGATCATCGCACGCAACGAGACGACGGGGCCGGCCCTGGCCGCGACCTACGGCTATGGCTGGCAGGCGCACCCGGGCGACCTTGCCGCGCCGTTCCTCATCAATGTCACGCCGCTGGGCATGGCCGGGCCAGACGCGCAGGCCCTCGCCTTTCCCCAGGACAAGATCGACGCCTGCGACACGGCCTTTGATGTCGTCGCCATGCCCGCGGAAACGCCGTTCCTGGCCCGGGCGCGCGCCCAGGGCAGGCGGCTGATTTCCGGCGCAGACGTCATCATCCTGCAGGCCCTTGAGCAGTTCATCCTGTATACGGGGGTGCGCCCGTCCGAGGCGCAGGTGGAGGACGCCGCGGCGTTCGCGCGTGCGGCGGCCTGATGCCCGCCACGCCAGACGCTCTTGCCGGGGAGGGATTCAGCCACCAACCTCACCGCGTGGCGATGTTGTGCTTCTTGAGCAAGGCATAGAACCGCGACTGGGAGAGGCCGGAGATGCGGATGGCCTCTTTCATGCTCCCGCCGGACACGGTCATCAGGTATTTCAGATAGCGCTGTTCGATGCGGTTCCAGGCGTCGTCGCGGAAGTCCTGCAGCGGCGGCATGTCTGCGGCGGTGAAGCCGGCGGCCTCCACGTCCAGGGCCGGTTCCGCGCACACGGTCGGGGCCACGCGGGAGCGCGCCACCTTGGCCCGCAGCGCTGCCGGCAGATGCTGCGCCAGGAGGTAGGAATCCAGCAGGGCCGCGGCCAGGGCGTGTTCCAGGGTGTGGATGAACTCGCGCACGTTGCCGGGCCAGTGGTAGGCTTCCAGGGTTTCGAAGAAGTCCGCGCAGGCCCCTTTCTGGGGCGAATCGTTGCGGGCGCAGATGCGCTCGATGAAGTGATTGGCCAGGGGCCGGATGTCCTGCACCCGCTCCCGCAGGGGCGGCAGGTGGATGGAGATGGACTGAATGCGGTACAGCAGGTCGTTGCGAAATGTCTTGTCCGCCACCATCTGCCCCAGGTCCCGGTTGGTGGCCGCCACCAGCCGGAAATCCACGGCCCGCTCCTCGCGCCCGCCAATGGACCGCACCGTGCGTTCCTGGAGCACGCGCAGGAAGACCTTCTGCAGGGAAAGGGGCATCTCGCCGATTTCGTCCAGAAACAGGGTGCCGCCGTCGGCCTGGAGCACCAGACCCAGCTGATCGCGCTCGGCTCCGGTGAAGGCGCCTTTTTTGTGGCCAAAGAGGATGGATTCCACCAGGGTTTCCGGCAGGGCGGCGCAATCCACAATCACAAACGGCCCGCTTGCCCGGGCGCTGTTTTCGTGGATGGCGCGGGCAAACAGCTCCTTGCCGGTGCCGGTCTCGCCGGTGATGAGCACATTGGCGCTGTTCAGGGCGCAGCTGGCCACCAGATCCAGGGCGCGCATGAGGGGCTGGCTGTCGCCCACGATGTGCTCGCGCCGCAGCACCTTCACCGCCCCGGTCACGCGGCAGAGCTTGCGCTTTTTGTGGAAGTCCAGCGCCCGGGTGAGGGTGAGGGTGATCTGCTGGATGGAGTGCGTCTTTTCGATGTAATCCCAGGCCCCTGCGCCAATGGCCAGTTCCGCGCCGTCAGGATCGCCCTTGCCGGTGATGATGATGACTTCCGGACTGCTGGGCAGGGACGTCAGTTCCGGCAGCAGGGAAAGGCCGTTGCCGTCTGGCAGGCGCACATCCAGAAACACAATGTCGTACCCGCGGGTCTGGGCCATGTGCAGGCCCTTGGCCATGGTCTCGGCGCAGTCGGCATCGCAGCCGATGCGGCGCACTGCCCGGCTCAGGGCATGGCACATGGTGGCATCGTCGTCGATGATGAGCACGCTGCCGCCGGCGCTGGCAAGGGGGTGCTGCGCGCCGGGCTCAGCCATGCGTCGCCTCCGTGGGCCAGGGGGATTCGCGCTCCAGCAGGGTGCGGATGGCCCGGCAGATTTCGGCGCTGTCGAAGGGCTTGCGGAAGAAGAGGAAGCCCGCCGAGCTGGCCAGATCCTTGGGAATGCGGTGCTGGAGGATGCGGCCGTCAAAGCCGCTGCACAGAATCACGGGCAGGTTGGGCTGCACGGCGCGCATCTCGTACACCATTTCAGACCCGGTCATGTCCGGCATGAGCTGGTCGGTGAACACCAGGTCGAAGCGCTGGGGATTTTCCTTGAACAGGGTCAGGGCCTCCTTGCTGCGGCTGCGGCTTTCCACGGTGTAGCCCAGGCGGCGGAGCAACTTGGAGAGGGAGCCCAGGAGGTCATGGTCGTCATCCACCACCAGAATGCTTTCCGTGCCGCCGGGCAGGTCCTGCAGGTTCTCCAGGGCGTCCAGCTCTTCCATGTGGTGCTCGCACGGAATAAGCACGGTGAAGCTGGCCCCCTTGCCGGGCACGCTCTGCACGTCGATGCCGCCGCCATACAGCTTGACGATGCTTTTGGTCATGGACAGGCCCAGGCCGGTGCCGCCGCTTTTTTTGCGCGTGGTGTAGAACGGCTCGAAGATGCGCTTGAGCACCACGGGCTTCATGCCAATGCCCGTATCCGAAACCGCCAGCCGCGCATACAGATCCGGCTTGAGGGCCTGGCGGCGGGCCTCGACCTCGCCCAGCTCCACGGTATCCAGCTCCACGGTGAGCACGCCGTTTTTCACAAAGCGCATGGCCTGCTCGGCATTGGTGCACAGGTTCATGAGGATTTGCAGAATCTGGTCCGGGTCCGCCATTACCTGCACATGCTCGGCCTTGATGTGCTCGCGCACCTGGATGGTGGCCGGCATGATGCTGCGCACCAGATGCATGCATTCCTTGACCATGCGAGCCATATCCACGGACTGGCGGGAGGCGTCCGCCTGATGGCTGAACTCCTTGATGCGCTTGACTAGGCTCTTGCCGCGCTTGGCAGCCTTGAGCACGTGGAGCAGATCTTCATAGACTGGAGACGTCTTGTCCGTATCAAAAAGGGCCAGCTCCGTACAGGATGAAATGGCGCCGATGACGTTGCCGAAATCGTGGGCAATGCCGCCGGCAAAGATGCCGATGGCCTCCATCTTCTGGGCGTGGCGCAGCTCGCGTTCCATCTGCCGCCAGGGCTTGAGAATGGAATTGATCATCACCAGACTCACCGGAATGACGAAGCAGACCAGAATCACCGCCACGCCCGTGCCCACGGTGATGATGGCCTTGCGATGAATCCGCTTGAAACTGTTGGAGATGTGCTGCAGTTCCTGCGCAATGTCGTCCAGGTATATCCCGGTGCCCACCCAGTATTCCGTGCCAGGAATAAGCTGGGCATACACCAGTTTGGAAGACGGCACCGGCTCTCCGGGCTTGAAGAAGCGGTACGTGGAGAATCCCCCGCCGGCCAGGGACTTTTCCGTCAATTGCGCGATGTAGTGCGTGCCTTCGGGATCGGCCACACCCAGGCGGTATTGCCCCTGGAATTCAGGGTGAAACGGATGCACGACGTTCACGCCCTGGGTGTTGTACACGAAATAATAGCCAGAATCCTCGTAATGCACCCGGGGGATGATGCGCCGCAAGGCGGACTCCATCTCCGGCTCCCCGCCGCCCTGATCCCGGATGGCCTTGAGGGTCTCCCCCAGGCTCATGGTCATGGACTGCACAGACACCTGCAGGGTGTGGCGGTAATGCTTGAGCATTTCCTCATGGGCCGCCCCCAGGGACTCGTCGTGCGCCTTGTTCAGATAATAACTGTACACCACGCTGATGCCCGTGGCGAAGAGAATGAGAAAGAGCAGCAGCAACGCAATGCGGCTGACCACCTCATGATCCCGATGGCAGGAAAACAACGCCTTGAGCATCTGCCGCCAACTGGTGTGTGTCGCAAGTTGTTCAGTCATGCAGAAAGGCCAGCAAAATCAGCGCCATTCTGCAGAACTGCTCCATGAAGCATGGAATACGCAATCCTGACGCCATCATCCGACACCAATCACACATCGTGCATTTCGTCACGAAGTATATTTTCTTCTTTTGCAGGAATCCATCCCTGCCCGACAAGAATCCCTGCTCCCGCTGTGCAAGAAAAAAATCCTTGCCTGCAATAATTCCTGCCTGTTACACCGCCCCTCTCCGCTGGCATGGCATCTGCTTCATTGGGGAGCATGCGGGCCATGGAATGTAGCGACGCTTCGCCACGCTGGCAGCACCGCCGTGCGGGCGATTCACAAGGGCAGGACTGATTGCATGTCGAACAAAATCCTCGTCAAAGAGTCGTTGATCAAAGACCAGACCAGCCGGCTCGTCATCCACGCTCCGGAAATCGCCGCCAAGGCCCAGCCCGGCAACTTCGTCATCCTGCGCGTTGACCCGCAAGGCGAGCGCGTGCCCCTGACCATTGCCGATGCAGACCCTGCCGCCGGCACCATTACCATTGTGTATCTGGTGCTCGGCAAGACCACAGCCATGCTCGAAGCCCTGCACGAGGGCGACACCATTCTGGACCTTTGCGGCCCCCTGGGCAAGGCCACGCACATTGACAAACAAGAGACCGTCATCTGCGTGGGCGGCGGCACGGGCATTGCCGCCATGCACCACATCGCCAAGGGCCATCATCAGGCCGGCAACAAGGTGGTGGCCGTCATCGGCGCACGCAGCAAGGACCTGCTGCTCTTCGAAAAAGAACTCAAGCAGTTTGCCGATGAAGTCCTCGTTTCCACCGACGACGGCAGCTATGGCCACAAGGGGCTGGTGACGGATCTGCTGGTGGAGCGCCTCAAGCACGACAAGAGCGTGCAGGAGGTGGTGGCCGTGGGTCCGGTGCCCATGATGGCCGCCGTGGCCCGGGCCACGGAGCCCTTTGGCGTCAAGACCACGGTTTCCTTGAACTCCATCATGCTCGACGGCATCGGCATGTGCGGCGCGTGCCGCGTCACCGTGGCCGGCAAGACCAAGTTCGCCTGCGTGGATGGCCCGGAATTCGACGGGCATCAGGTGGACTTTGCCGAGCTGGGCATGCGGCTCAGGGCCTTCAAGCCCATGGAAAGCCAGTCCATGGAGGCCTACCGGGAATGCCGCTGCAAGGCCGCCGAGGGCAAGCCGGTGAAAAAGAAGAAGGCACTCGCCCCCCGCGTGCCCATGCCGCATCAGGCCCCGGCGGAGCGGATCAAGAATTTTAACGAAGTCGCCCTGGGCTACACCTCCCAGCTGGCCATGGAAGAAGCCCGGCGCTGCCTGCAGTGCAAAAAACCCGCCTGCGTGGAAGGCTGCCCGGTGGAAGTGCCCATCCCGCAGTTCATCGCCCATCTGGCGGCCGGGCGCATTGAGGACGCCTACAAGACCATCAAGACCACCAACAGCCTGCCCGCCATCTGCGGCCGGGTCTGCCCCCAGGAAGTGCAGTGCGAGGGCAACTGCATCCTGCTCAAGAAGGGCCAGCCCATCGCCATCGGCCGGCTGGAACGCTTTGTGGCCGACGAATACCTGCACCGCGACGCCTGCGACCTGCTCGCCGATGGCGCCAAGGAAACCTGCCCCGTCATCGACCCCGAAAAGAAGGTGGCCTGCATCGGCTCCGGCCCGTCCTCCCTCACTGTGGCCGGCTATCTGGCCTCGCGCGGGTGCAAGGTGACGGTGTTCGAGGCCCTGCACGAGCTGGGCGGGGTGCTGGTGTATGGCATTCCCGAGTTCCGGCTGCCCAAGAACAGGATCGTCCATAAGGAAATTCACGCCCTCAAGCAGCTGCAGGTGGAGTTCAAGGTCAATGCCGTGGCTGGCAAGACCTTCACGGTCCAGGATTTGTTCGCTCAAGGCTTCAAGGCGGTGTTCATCGGCGTGGGCGCAGGCCTGCCGCGGTTTTTGAACATTCCCGGGGAAAACGCCATCGGCGTCTTTTCCGCCAACGAATACCTGACCCGCGTGAACCTGGGCCGGGCGTATGACTTCCCCAATTACGACACCCCCATCATCTGCGGCAAACACGTCACCGTGTATGGCGGGGGCAACGTGGCCATGGACGCCGCGCGCACGGCCCTGCGCCTGGGGGCGGAGAGCGTGCGCATCGTGTACCGCCGCACCGTGGACGCCATGCCCGCCCGGCACGAGGAAATCGAACACGCCATCGAGGAAGGCGTGATCATGGAGTGCCTGGCCGCGCCCCTGGAATTCACCTGCAATGAACATGGCCACCTCAAGGCCGTGCGGCTCCAGCGCATGGAGCTGGGCGAGCCGGACGACTCCGGCAGACGCTCTCCGCGTCCCATTCCGGGCGACACCTACGAGCTTGAGACGGATCTGGCCGTCATCGCCGTGGGCACCCGGTCCAACCCGGTGATGCTCGACAACGAACCCCTGCTGACCACCAACAAGTGGGGCTATGTCCAGGTGGATGAAGCCACCTGCGAGACGAGCATTCCCAACGTATTTGCCGGCGGCGACATCGTCACCGGCGCCGCCACGGTCATTCTTGCGGCCGGGGCGGGACGCACGGCGGCCAAGGAAATGGCCCGCCGGCTGGGCGTGGATTCCTGACCCAGGAATCCTGCCTGGTGCTCTGCAAGCCAATGGCCAGCCGTGCTGGCTTGAGGCGGACGGTCCCGGCACTATCTCCCTTGGCCCCGCCGGGGCCGTCCACTCTTATACGACAATACAGCGTTGCTCTGGCAAGGCCCCTGCCTTGGCAACACCCCTGGATCGCCGGGAACGTGGCCCCAACCGCCGCGTTTCCGGCGTGTTTCATTTCCCGTCGCGTGCAGGCCTTATAAACACGACGGGGATGCAGGCGCAAGCCCCGCATCCCCGACATGACAAGAGAAAACAAGAATTGAGCAGTTACTTGAAGGGCCAGATCATCGGGATCAGCACCACGCACATGATGTAGCTGATCACCTGCAACGGCCAACCGGCCTTGAAGTAGTCCATGAACCTGTAGTTGCCCGGTCCCAGCACGATGGTGTTGGGCGGGGTGGCGATGGGCGTGAGGAAGCAGGCCGAGGCGCTCATGGCCACGCCCATGAGCAGCGGCAAGGGAGACACGCCGCCCTGCATGGCAATGGGCACCGCAAGCGGCGCCATCAGCGCTGCCGTGGCCGTGTTGGACATGAAGTTGGTGACAATGGCCGTCAGCGCACAGACCACCGCCATCAGCGCGTACGGGTCGCTCACCTGGGAGACCACACCTGTGGCGATGAGCTTGGCCGCGCCGCTCTTTTCCAACGCCGTGGAAAGCGCCAGGGTGCCGGCGAACAGGAAGATGGTGGTCCAGTCAATGGACTTGAACGCTTCCTTCATGGTCATACAGCCGGTGATAACCATCAAACATGCGCCAAGCATGGCTGCGGTCACCAGATCGATGAATTCCGAGGCCATCACCGCCACCACAAAGGCGAAGATGCCCAAACAGATCCACATCTTTTCCGGCCGCTGTACCTTGGGCACCTGGGTTTCCAGGCGCTCGTCGTCTTCCAGCTTGCCGGCGACGGTGTTGGGCAGAAACTTCTTGCCGATGAGGGCGAAGTACAAAATGCCGACGATGGTCAAGGGAATGCCAAACATGGCGAACTCGAAGAAGCCGAAGGGCTTGAAGCCGCCATCGCCCATCTTGCTGAGCACGGAGTTCACCAGCCCGTTGGGCGGCGTGCCCACCAGGGTGATGCACCCGCCAAGCCCGGCGGCAAAGGCCACGGGCATGAGGATGCGGCTGGCAGGGATGTTGGCCCGCATGCACATGCCCATGATCATGGGAATGGCCACCACCGTGGTACCGGTGTTGGACAGGAAAGCCGAAAGGCCGGCGATGGCGATCATCGAAAAGATGAGCAGCTTTGCTTCGCTGCCGCCGGAGAGCTTCACCGTGAGCTGGCCGACCTTGTCCGCAAAGCCGGTGACGAAGGTTGCCTCACCCACCACGAACATGGCCATGAAGATGACCACCCACTCGTTGCCGAAGTTGGCAAAGGCAGCCTTTGCCGGGATGATGTTGAACAGACTCAGGGCCACCGGAACGAGCATGGCGGTAATGGGCAGGGGCACCAGTTCCGTAAAGAACAGGATGCCGGCGACGGCGAGAATCGCCAATGTGATGTAAGCATGGCTGGCTGGCGGTGGAGGAGGCGCGTCAGCAGCAAAGCAGATGCCTGCAGTCACAAGCAGCGTGATCGCAACGAAACCCAGCAAGGTCAGAAACCTTTTCATAAATCCTCACTCCTTGGGGAGCATGTGGATGCCACGAATCGCAATGCGCACGAATTCCGCTTCACAATAATGACCCGCCAGCCCCTATCGTGTGATGGGCAAGCGGATCTGGTGCTGAGCCCTCCTGGGCGCTCTCTTGTTGGTTATACGCCGGTGCTCGTCCGTACAAGGCCGGCGCGGATCAGGGCTTCTCGCTCCCCGCCCTGCCCTGTGCATGCAAGGACAGGACGGGGAGCGCATGGACGCGTTGGGTTGGGCGTTAGAACGGCCAGATCATCGGGATGAACACCACGCAGATGATGTAGCTGATCACCTGCAGCGGCCATCCGGCCTTGAAGTAGTCAATGAACTTGTAGTTGCCGGGTCCAAGCACGATGGTGTTGGGCGGCGTGGCCACCGGCGTGAGGAAGCAGGCCGAGGCGCTCATGGCGATGCCCATCAGGAGCGGCAGGGGCGAAACGCCGCCCTGCGTGGCGATGGGCACGGCCAGGGGAGCCATGAGCGCCGCCGTGGCCGTGTTGGACATGAAGTTGGTGACGACGGCCGTCAGCGCGCAGACCACGGCCATGAGCAGATACGGTTCGCTCACCTGGGAAACCACGGCCGTGGCGATGAGCTTGGCGGCGCCGCTCTTGTCCAGCGCGGTGGAAAGCGACAGCGTGCCGGCGAACAGGAAAATGGTGGTCCAGTCGATGGCGTTGAAGGCTTCCTTCATGGTCATGCAGCGGGTGGCCACGATGAGACAAGCGCCCAGCATGGCCGCCGTCACCAGGGGCATGAAGTTCGTGGCCATGGCCACCACCACGAAGAGAAAGATGCCCAGGCAGATGTACATCTTGTTTTCGCGCCGCGCCTTGGGAGCCTGCTCGGCCAGGGACTCTTCCACCGTGCAGGTGGCCGCCGTATCCGGCAGAAATTTCTTGCCGATGAGGGCATAATAGCCGATGCCGGCCAGGGTCAGGGGGATGCCGATCTTGGCGAATTCAAAGAAGCCGAAGGGAGCCAGCCCCTCGCCGCCCATCTTGCCCAGCACGGAGTTCACCAGCCCGTTGGGCGGCGTGCCCACCAGGGTGATGCACCCGCCAAGCCCCGCGGCAAAGGCCACAGGCATGAGGATCTTACTGGGACGAATCCCCGCCGAGGCGCACATGCCCATGATCATGGGAATGGCCACCACCACGGTGCCGGTATTGGACAAAAAGGCCGACAGCCCGGCCATGGCCACCATGGAGAAAATGAGCAGCTTCGCCTCGCTGCCGCCGGAGAGCTTCACCGTGAGTGCGCCCACCTTGTCGGCAAAGCCAGTGATGAACGTCGCCTCCCCGATGACGAACATGGCCATGAAGATGACCACCCATTCGTTGCCGAAGTTGGCAAAGGCCGACTTGGCCGGGATGATGCCAAAAAGCCCCAAGGCCACCGGAATGAGCATGGCCGTGATCGGCAGTGGTATTATTTCCGTAAAGAAAAGAATGGCCCCCACGCCCAGGATGGCCAGGGTGATGTAGGCATGTTCAATGGGAGGCGGAGCTTTGTCCTGGGCGAAACACACACAGGCGAAGGCCAGCACCATAAAGGCGGCCAGGCCGGCAATTTTAAGATACTTGTTCACCACAACAACCCCCATACCGGTATGCTTTCATGTGCGAGACACAGCGGGGCGAAACACACAGTCACAGCGATTTTTTCGGAACCCCGCCCGGCCCATAACGGGCCGGGCGGCGCAAGTCTCAGCCAGTCGCTACATGGCTATTTGTAGCTCTCCACAAAGGCGTTGATACGTTTACGGGACGCGGCCACGCGGTCGCGCAGGGCCACACGATAGGCATCCAGATCGGCAATGGGCTTCTTGGCCACGCCGGTTTCCATGGCCGCCTTGGCCACAGCCACGGTTTCCCATTCCAGAATGCGGGAATCCAGCGGCTTGGGAATCACGTAGTCCACGCCGAAGGTCAGTTCCTTCACGCCGTACATGTCGCAGATCTCCGCCGGCACCGGCTCCTTGGCCAGTTCGGCCAGGGACCTGGCAGCGGCGATCTTCATGGCTTCGTTGATTTCCGTGGCGCCCACGTCCAGCGCGCCGCGGAAGATGTACGGGAAGCCCGAGACGTTGTTCACCTGGTTGGGGTAGTCCGAACGGCCGGTGCCCATGATGCAGTTGGGGTTGGCGTCCTTGGCATCGTTGTAGGTGATTTCCGGATCCGGGTTGGCCATGGCGAAGATGACCGGCGACTTGTGCATGCTCTGGACCATCTCCTTGCTCACCAGATTCTTGGTGGAGAGGCCGAGGAACACATCCGCACCCTTCATCACGTCGGCCAGGGAGCCGAGGTCTTTTTCCTGGGCAAAGGCGTCCTTGTACTTGTTGCCCGTGGGACGACCCTTGTGGATGAGGCCCTTGGTATCGAACATGAAGATGTTCTTGGGGTCCACGCCCAACTGCACGTAGAAGTTGGAGCAGGCGATGCCCGCGGCGCCGGCGCCCACCACCACGATCTTCAGGTCTTCCAGCTTGCGGTTGCAGATTTCGCAGGCGTTGATCAGGCCCGCGCCGGAGATCACGGCCGTGCCGTGCTGGTCGTCATGGAAAACGGGGATGCCCATTTCCTTTTTGAGTGTTTCTTCAATGTAGAAGCACTCGGGGGCCTTGATGTCTTCCAGGTTGATGCCGCCGAAGGTGGGCTCCATGGCCTTGACGATCTGGATCAGCAGCTCCGGATCGTTGCAATCCAGGTTGATGTCGTAGACGTCGATGTCGGTAAAGGTCTTGAAGAGCACGCCCTTGCCTTCCATCACCGGCTTGCCGGCCAAGGGGCCGATATTGCCCAGGCCGAGCACGGCGGTGCCGTTGGAGACCACGGCCACCAGGTTGTCGCGGCCGGTGTACAGGCTGGCCTTGGACGGATCTTCCTTGATGGCCTTGCAGCACTCGGCCACGCCGGGGGAATAGGCCATGGAGAGGTCTTTCTGGTTGTTGCAGGGCTTGATGGGCACCACTTCCACCTTCCCGCGGCGGGGAAACTCGTGGTAGGCCAGTGCTTCTTCTTTGGTGAACAACGCCATGAGTCTGTCTCCTTGCTGCGCCGCCCCCCGATGCGGGGGGCGGGATTGATTACCGGATCTTTACAGGGGGTAATTGGGTTTGGCGTACAGTTCGCCGCCGTGGGCATCGTTGATGACCAGCAGCGGGAAGTCCTTGACCGTCAGCTTGCGGATGGCTTCGGGCCCGAGATCATCATACGCGATGGTTTCGGAGGCGGTGATGCATTCCGCCAGCAGTGCGCCGGCGCCGCCCGTGGCGCCGAAGTACACGCCATTGTGCTCCTGCAGGGCATCGCGCACGGCCTGGTTGCGTTTGCCCTTGCCGATGGAGGCCTTGGAGCCCAGGCTGTGCAGCCGGGGGGCGTAGGTATCCATGCGGCCGGAGGTGGTGGGGCCGGCGGAGCCGATGGGCTTGCCGGGAGGGGCCGGCGTGGGGCCGACATAGTAGATGACCGAGCCCTTGAGGTCGAACGGCAGCTGTTCGCCGGCGTCCAGGGCGGTCATGAGTTTTTTGTGCGCCGAGTCGCGGGCAGTGTAGATGATGCCGGTGAGGTACACCACGTCGCCGGCTTTGAGCATTGCCACGTCTTCTTCGGTCATGGGGGCGTTCAGATGGTAGGTGGCCATTAGAGCACAACCTCCTGGGTCCGGGCGGAATGGCACTGCACGTTCACGGCCAGCGGCAGGCTGGCGATGTGGCAGGGATGCATTTCAATCTTCACGGCCAGGCTGGTGGTCTTGCCGCCCAGGCCCATGGGGCCGATGCCCAGATTATTGATGGCTTCCAGCAGTTCCTTTTCCATGGCGGCGATTTCCGGGTCCGGATTGGGCACGTCCAGGGGGCGGAACAGGGCCTTCTTGGCCAGGGTGGGGGCGAGGTCGAAGCTGCCGCCGATGCCCACGCCCACGATGGTGGGGGGGCAGGGGTTGGGGCCGGCCTCGGCCATGCGCCGGACCACGAAGTCCTTGATGCCTTCCCAGCCCTGGGCCGGGGTGAGCATGGTGCAGCGCGACATGTTTTCCGAGCCGCCGCCCTTGGCCATGAACTGGATCTTCAGCTTGTCGCCGGGGACGAGTTCAAGGTGGATGATGGCCGGGGTGTTGTTGCCCGTATTCTTGCGCTGCAGCGGATGGCACATGGACTTGCGCAGGTAGCCTTTGTCGTAGCCTTCCACCATGCCGGCGGTCAGGGCTTCCTTGAGGCCACCTTCCACGCGCACGTCCTCGCCCATTTCCACAAACAGCACGGCAGAGCCGGTGTCCTGGCACAGGGGCATGTTGGTGGCCTTGGCCAGATCCGCGTTCTTGATCAACTGGTCCAGCACCTCGCGGGCGCTGTCTGTGGTTTCGGAGTCCCGGGCCTCCACAAAGGCCTTGTAGATGGGCTCGGGCAGAATGCGGCAGGCCGTGATGATCATGTCACGCACGGCAGCGCTGACATCCTCAGCTTTGAGCATGCGCATGGCAGCATCCCTTCTTCTTGATGGTTTCAATGAGCGGCCGCGGCAGCACACCCTTGACCGAGTGCATGGCCATCATGCGGCGCATGATGCCCAGCTGGTCCTGCAGGGGGATGCCCTTGGGGCACACGTCTTCGCAGGCCAGCAGGCCCATGCAGCCGAACACGCCCTGATCGTTGCCAATGACGTCGTAGTAGTCGTCCTCGGAGCGCTTGTCCCGCGGGTCCAGGTAGAACCGGGCCACGCGCATGATGGAGACCGCACCCAGGAAGTCCGTGCGCATGCGGGCCGTGCCGCAAGCCGCCACGCAACAACCGCACTCGATGCAACGGTCCAGCTCGAAGATCTCGTTGGCCAGGTCGTTGTCCATGCGCATTTCGTCGGCCGTGGGATCAAAGGCCTTGTCGTCGCTGTGGCACCAGGCTTCAATCTGCAGGCCGGTCTTGCGGAACCACGAGCCCGTATCCACGGACAAGTCGCCCAGCAATTGGAAGAACGGCAGCGGATGCAGGGTGATTTCCGCGGGCAGGTCTTTGGTCTGGGTGTGGCAGGCCAGGCCCGGACGGCCGTTGATGACCATGGCGCACGAGCCGCAGATGCCGGCGCGGCAGCAGAAGTCCACTTTGAGGGTGGGATCCTTTTCATCGCGGATCTGCGTGAGCGCGATGAAGAGGGTCATGGAATCGTACTCCTGCACCGTGAAAGTCTGCATCCGGGGCTGGGAATCCGGATCCAGCGGATTGTAGCGAAAGATGTTCAACGTCAACATGCGATTCATGAGGCTGCTCCTTGTCCTACAGCTTGGCCTTCTTGAGGTTTTCCTTTGCCGCTTCAGGAATGACAAACTTTTCCGGGGGCAGCTCGTTGGCAATGGTCACGCCGCCACCGTACCCGCGGTCGCCCGGGGGCATTTCGTAGTACGGGGAGGCCTCTTCATATTCAAGGGTCGGCATGCTGGCGCCTTCCTTCCAGTACGACAAGGTGCGGTTCAGCCATTCCTTGTCGTTGCGTTCGGGGAAGTCTTCGCGGGTATGCGCGCCGCGGGATTCCGTACGCATGAGCGCGCCGTACGCCGTGCACTGCGCCAGCTTGACCATGCCGCGAATGCGCAGGGCCGTGGAGAGCTCCGGATTCATGCCCTTGCAGGCCGAGGACAGGCTGATCTTCTGGGAGCGGTCGTACAGTTCTTCCAGCTTGTTCACGGCCTTCTGCAGATCCGTGCCGTTGCGGAAGATACCCACGCCCTCCATCATGATGTCGTGCATTTCGTCGCGGATCTTGAAGGTGTTTTCCTTGCCCTTGCGACCGGTGACGATATCCGTGATGCGTTCCTGCACCTTCTTGTGGGCATCCTCCACGTACTGCATGCCGAAGGACGGCGTGGCGCCCTTGGTGAATTCCACCATCCGCTTGCCGATGTAGCGGCCAGCCACCACGGTTTCCGCCAGGGAGTTGCCGCCCAGCCGGTTGAAGCCGTGCATGTCCCAGCAGGCGGATTCGCCGGCCGAGAACAGCCCCTTGAGGCCGTAGGCTGCGCCGTCGCGGTTGGTGCGCACGCCGCCCATGGAATAGTGATGCGTGGGCCGCACGGGGATGAGCTGATGGATGGGATTCACGCCCAGGAAGTTGGTGCAGATGTCGTACACTTCCCGCAGCTTGGTGGTGATGTGCTTCTCGCCCAGGTGGCGGATGTCCAGCCAGAGGTGATCGCCGTAGGGGCTCTTCACGCCCAGGCCCTTGCGCATGTGCTCGGTCATGCGGCGGGACACCACGTCGCGGGAGGCCAGTTCGGCCTTGTCCGGCTCGTAATCGGGCATGAAGCGGTACTGGTTCACGTCCAGCAGGGTGCCGCCGTCGCCGCGGCATCCTTCGGTCACCAGGATGTCGGTGGGCACGGTGCCGGTGGGGTGGAACTGCACGGCTTCCATGTTGCCCATGGGGACGAGGCCGGTATCCAGGGCGATGATCTGGCCGCCGCCGTCGCAGATGACGGCGTTGGTGGTGGCCTTGTAGATGCGGCCGTAGCCGCCGGTGGCGATGAGCGTGGACGTGGCCAGATACGCCACCAGCTCGCCGGTGCGCAGGCAGCGCGCGATGCAGCCCAGGCAGTTTTCGCCGTCGTGAATCAGGGCCTCGGCCTGCATGCGGTCATGCACCGTCACGCCGTATTGCAGGCATTTGGTGTCCAGGGTGTTGAGCACGGAACGGCCGGTGCCGTCCGCGGTGTAGCAGGTGCGCCACTTGGCCGTGCCGCCAAAAGCGCGGGCGTGGATAAGGCCGGCCTTCTCGGCCTTTTCCTCGGCCTCAAAAGGCTTGCCGCCTTTGTAATAGGTGTGCTTGCCAGGAACCACGCGGTTCCAGGGCACGCCCCAGTGGGCCACTTCGCGCATGACGATGGGCGCGGTATCGGCAAAAATGCGGGCCACTTCCTGGTCGCAGCCCCAGTCGGAGCCTTTCACGGTATCGGCAAAGTGCACGTCGGGGCTGTCGCCGTCGCCCATGATGGCGTTGCCCAGCGCCGCCTGCATGCCGCCCTGGGCAGCAGAGGAGTGGGAACGCCGCGGCGGCACCAGGGAGAGCATGATGGTCTTCAGGCCGGCCATGGAGGCTTCCACGGCCACGCGCTCCCCGGCCAGACCCGCGCCGATGCACAACACGTCGGTATGGTAAATCTGCATTGCCTCACCCTATCCTTGAATATTCAACAGCATGAAGCGCACAAGCGTCAGCAGGCCGATGGTGATGAAGCCGATCATCATGAGGTTCTCGGTCTTCTGGAACCACTTGCGCTTGTTGCGGCCGACGAAGCCATATTTGACGCCAATACGGTAAAAGCCCACGCCCACATGCAGCTCGGCCAAAGGCAGCAACACCAGATACAAATACAACCAACCGCTCTGAATGCGCGCCGCGCTCTTGGCTGCCGTGATGGGCAGATCCGTCAGCACCACGAACATATGCACCGCGCCAAGCACCAGGATAAAGATGGCGCTGATCACCTGCACCAGCCACATGGTGGTGTCCTTGTGATGCAGCATGCAGGCATGCACGCGGAAGGTCTTCCATTCATCCTGCTTGAACGGCATCTTGCGCGCCGCCAGGATGAAGTGGACCACCATGAGCACAAAGATGGCCGGCCCGCCAATCTGCGCCATGTACGTCGCCTCGAAGAACCAGGCGATCCCGTTCATGAGACTGGGGCTCAAAATGACGCTGGAAACCAACATCATGTGCGCCCACAAGAACAGGATCAACAGCACGCCGCTGACCATCTGGAAAAAATCCATCCGGCCGGCAATCTTGCTGCGTTGGGGGACATGCAAGGTAATGGTGCTTGCATTCATGAAATGACGCCTCCCTTCTAGGGTCTTTCGTTCGTGCATGGCCAACAAGCCCATGCCATCCTCTACCGGGTTGCAGGTGTGTCTTCCGTCTGTATGGGGCGGCGCGGGCCTGCCCGGGACTCCTGCCGCCGTCAACCCTCCTAGCATGCCGCGTACCAAGTCCCCCCGCAAAAAAAATTTGATTTATTCTATGACCGTACACCGTTATGTTGATTGGCCGATCAGCCATTTTCCTGCATCACAGGAATGCACCTTTCCTGTAGGAAAGGAATTCGGCGGGCCGGAATCCGCCTGACCAGCCCTGCTGCCTGCCGCACCTTCTCATGCACAACCATATTGGGCTTGACAGACCCCACTGCAGCGGGTAAATACTTTCGTTTGGAGAGCGGGTGTAGCTCAGTTGGTAGAGTACAAGCTTCCCAAGCTTGGTGTCGCGGGTTCGAATCCCGTCGCCCGCTCCAGGTCGTTCATCTTTCTCGCTATGCGAGCGCCCACCAAGCTGCTGCAGTTTGTGTTACAGGGTGGATGAGCAACCGCATCCTGGCCGTTGCCGAAACGTCGGGGTGGGCGATTCGCCCCCCCTTTTTTTTCATTTGCTTGCTGAGATATCGTAACCGTTTGCAAGGATTGACGCCTTTGGCAGAGACGCATCCCGCTTCCGCATGCTCCTCCCCCCGGGCCGCCCTGGATCGCCTGGCGCGTTCCATGGCCACGGGCCTGGGCTACGCCGTTTGGGGCGTGGAGTTCACCGCCGGCCAGCACCGCGCCGTGGCCCGCATTTATCTGGATTTGCCCGGCAACGAACATATTCCCTCCGGCCCGGACCGCCCGGAAGTGGATGTGGACCAGTGCGCCGAGTTCTCCCGTCACCTGAGCGTGGCCCTGGACGCCGAGGATGTCATCCCTGGCGCATACACGTTGGAAGTCTCCTCCCCCGGCATGGAGCGGTTGTTTTTCCGTCTGGAGCAGCTGCCCCCGTACGTGGGCCGCGAGTTGGCGCTGCAGCTGGATCGTCCCTTGCAAGGCCCGGCCTTCCAGGACGCCTGGTACGCAGACCGCAAGCGCCTGCGCGGCCGGCTCCTGGCGGTGGAGGACGGCGCCCTGACCCTGGAGAGCGAAGGCCACACCCCGGTTATCTCGTGGGCGCAGGTGCGCCAATGCCGGCTCATTCATGAATTCGAGGCCCCCAAGAAGCCCAAGGGCGGATCGTCCAAGAAGAAATCCGCCTCCCCTGCTCCCGCAGCCCCCGGTGAGCCCTCTTTTCCCGAGCACAATGATGAGGAGGACGCGTCATGAGCTCCGAGCTCAGAAAAGCCATCGATCAGATCAGCAAGGACAAAGGCATCGACCGCGACCTGCTCATCGACACCCTGGAAGAGGCGGTGCGCTCGTCCATTACCCGCAAGTACGGCCATGCGGACGACTTTGAAGTCGGTTTCAACGAGGAAACCGGCGAAATCGAAGTCTTCCAGTTCAAGGTCGTCGTGGACGACGTGTACGATGAAGACAGTGAAATCTACATCGAAGAAGCCCGCGAGCACGATCCCAACGTGGAGCTGGACGACGAAATCGGCTTCCGCCTGAAGATCGAGGATCTCGGCCGCATTGCCGCCCAGAGCGCCAAGCAGGTCATCATCCAGCGCATGCGCGATGCCGAGCAGGAAATCATTTACGAAGAATACAAGGACCGCAAGGGCGAGATCGTCTCCGGCATCATCCAGCGCCGCGACCGCGCCGGCTGGATCATCAACCTGGGACGCACCGAAGCCCTGCTGCCCAAGGAAGAGCAGATCCCCAAGGAACGCTTCAAGCGCGGCGACCGCGTGCAGGCCTTCATCGTGGATGTGCGCAAGGAAGGCCGCGGCCCGCAGGTGGTCGTCTCCCGCTCCCACCCGGACTACATGGTCTCGCTGTTCAAGCGCGAAGTGCCCGAGGTGGACGACGGCACCGTGCGCATCATGGGCGTGGCGCGCGATCCGGGCAGCCGGGCCAAGGTGGCCGTGCTCTCCCGCGACCGCGATGTGGATCCCGTGGGCGCCTGCGTGGGCATCCGCGGCTCGCGCATCCAGAACGTGGTGCAGGAGCTGCGCGGCGAACGCATCGATATCGTGGTCTGGAGCCCGGAAATCGCCACCTATGCAGCCCATTCCCTCTCCCCGGCGGTCATTTCCCGCATCATGGTGGACGAGGACGAAAAGCTCCTGGAAGTGGTGGTGCCGGACGACCAGCTCACCCTGTCCATCGGGCGCAAGGGCCAGAACGTAAAGCTGGCCTCCAAGCTCCTGGGCTGGAAAATCGACATCTACACCGAGTCCAAATACAACGAAATCAACGCCGGTCGCGAAAAGCTGGACCAGCTTGCCAGCGTCATCGACGCCCCCGCCGACATCTTCTCCAACGCCGGATTCACCTGCGTGGAGGAAGTGATCGACTCTGAGGACGACGAACTGGCAGAGCGGCTGAACCTCACGCCGGATCGTGTGGGCAACCTGCGTTACGCCCTGCGCATCATGGGTTTTGAACCAACCCTGCAGATGAATGCCCCGGCCGACGAGGCTGATGAGACCGATGAGACCGACGAGGCTGATGACGCCACGCCGCAAACCCCGGGAGGCGATGCCAGTGGCAACTGATGTTCCGGCGCGCTCGCCCATGCGCAGTTGCGTCATCTGCAGGCAGACCCTGCCCAAACACGCGCTGACCCGCTACGTCCTTGCCAGGGCGCAGTCGGGTGCCGCAGGGGCTGCCCTCATGGAAGATCCGCGCAAGCGGCTCCCCGGCAGAGGCTGGTACTGTTGCGCCGAAGACCTGTGCCGGCGCAAAATCTCTTCATACCAAGGCTGGCGGCGACGGGCCAAGGCTGGAGACGGCGGCGAAACGGGGGTGCATCGTGTCTGATGAAATACGAGTCAAAGATCTGGCGGACGACCTTCACGTCAACGCCAAGGATATTCTCCAGGCGTTGCGAGAGCTTGGCCATCCTGCCAAAAGTTTGGTCCATGTACTGTCCGAGGAGGACGTGCAGGCGGTGAAAATGCATTTGAAAGATCACGCGGGCGGCGTGGACGACGGTCGCCGCGTTTCCAATTCCGGCGTCATCGTACGCAGACGGCGCAAGCCCAGCGGCCCCGAACATGCTGACATGGCTGCAGACGCTCCCGAGGCCGCAGCCGCCACGCCGCACGACATGTCCCAAGGCGTGTCCCAAGGCGTGTCCCAAGGCGTGTCCCATGATGAGAGTGCCGCTGCAGAACACGTCGCGGAATCTGCCGATGCCGCCATGGCCGAACAGCCCGCGGAAACCGCGCCAGTCACGCCGCGCCAGCAGTCGGAAAGCCCCCGCAAGGACCGTGAGGCCAGGCCCCGCGACGCCGCGCCAGCCAGAGCCCGGACGGGCCGCGCCCCCAGCGAGCCCGCCCCTGCCGCGCGCATCATTTCCACCCCGGAAAGCCAGGCTGCCGCCGAACGCAAGGCTGCCGAACGCAAGGCCGCCGAGGAAAAAGCCGCCGCGGAAGCACAAGCTGCAGCCGCAGCGCAGGCCGCTGCGCAGGCAGCAGCGCAGGCCGCCGAGCAGGCTGCCCAGCCCGAGCCGACGTCCGAACCTGCGGCCGCACAGCCTCAGGCTGCGACGACCGAGCCCGGCGTGCCCGTCGAATCCGAGCAGGCTGCCCAGACTGCCCAACCTGTCCAATCCGACCAGCCTGCGGAAGCAGCCGCCCCTGAAGGCGCTGCCAAGGCGCCGGCCGACGAGGACGGCACCCCCCCGGCGCAACGCAAGAAAAAGCCGCGCGTCGCGGAGAGCAGCCCCCAGGTGCGCATCATTTCCATGCCCGACCCGCAAGCCCCGCCCCGGCAGCGTCCCGAAGCCTCCCGCCCCGGCGGCACCGGCTCCGGCGGACCGGGCGGACCCGGCGGCCCCCGCCAGGGCCAACGGCCCCATGGTCCGCGCCCCGGCGGTCCCCAGGGCGCAGGTGCGCCTGGCGCTGCACGGACCGGTGCGCCCGGTGGTGCGCCGGGAGCCCCCGGAGCGCCGGGAACCCCCGGCACCCCTGCGGCCCCTGGCACGGAATCCGAGGCAGACCGCAAACGCGGCCGCAAGGATCGGCGCGTGGTGGAATTCACCTCCGGCCTGTCCGAGGAAGAAGATCGCCGCCGCGCCAGCCTGCAGGCCAAGAAGAAAAAGTCTTCTCCCATCCGGGACAAGACCGGCGGGCGTGCACGTGCCGGCGGCAAACGCCGCCGCGACGGCTTCGGCGATTTCGAAATGGTCTCCACCACCATGGCCGAGCAGGCGGCGCAGCCCCTCAAGCAGGCCAAGCGAAAAATTCGCGTGGACGAGGCCATCCGTGTATCCGACATGGCGCATCAGATGGGTGTCAAGTCCCAAAGTCTCATCAAGGTGCTGTTGGGCCTGGGCATCATGGCCACCATCAACAGCTCCCTGGACATGGACACCTCCACCCTCGTGGCCAATGAGTTCGGCTACGAAGTGGAACGCGTGGGCTTCACCGAGGCAACCTACCTCGCCGTGCAGGCAGAGGAAGATCCCGAAGCCCTGCGGCCCCGGCCTCCCGTGGTGACCATCATGGGCCACGTGGACCATGGCAAGACCTCGCTGCTGGACGCCATCCGGGAAACCAACGTCACCGAGGGCGAAGCCGGCGGCATCACCCAGCACATCGGGGCGTATCACGTCTCCACCCGCAAGGGCGACGTGGTCTTCCTGGATACTCCCGGCCACGAAGCCTTCACCGCCATGCGCGCCCGCGGCGCCCAGGTGACGGATATCGTCGTCCTGGTGGTGGCTGCAGACGACGGCGTGATGGACCAGACCCGCGAGGCCATCAGCCACGCCCGTGCTGCCGGTGTGCCCATCGTGGTGGCCGTGAACAAGATCGATAAGGAAGGCGCCGACCCCGACCGCGTGAAGCGCGAGCTCTCGGACCTGAACCTGCTTCCTGAAGACTGGGGCGGCGAGACCATCTACGCCCACGTCTCGGCCAAGCAGCGTGTCGGCATCGATGAACTGCTGGAGCTCATCCTGCTGCAGGCTGAAGTGCTGGAACTCCAAGCCAACCCCGAAAAGCCCGCCCGCGGCCACATTGTGGAAGCCCGGCTGGACAAGGGCCGCGGCCCCGTGGCCACCATCCTGGTGGCGGAAGGCACCCTGCGCCAGGGCAACGCCTTTGTCTGCGGCGTGTTCTCCGGCAAGGCCCGCGCCCTGTTCAGCGACCAGGGCAAGAAGATGAAAAAGGCCGGCCCGGCCTGGCCTGTGGAAGTGCAGGGCTTTGAAGGCGTGCCCGAAGCCGGGGACGAATTCGTGGTGGTGGAAGACGAAAAGGTGGCCCGCCGCATTGCCGAAACGCGCCTGATGAAGCAGCGCGAAAAGGAGCTGGCCAAGGAATCCCGCATCACCCTGGAA
Organism: Megalodesulfovibrio gigas DSM 1382 = ATCC 19364; assembly: GCF_000468495.1. Lineage (NCBI taxonomy): Bacteria > Pseudomonadati > Thermodesulfobacteriota > Desulfovibrionia > Desulfovibrionales > Desulfovibrionaceae > Megalodesulfovibrio > Megalodesulfovibrio gigas. Next base: position 1,680,206 of record NC_022444.1, on the reverse strand, counting down.
ACCTTCCTGGCCCGCCGTGGCGACGTGGCTTCCCAGAACCTCAACCTCATCCTCAAGGCTGACGTGCAGGGTTCCCTGGAAGCCGTGACCGAAGCCCTGGCCAAGCTCTCCACGGATGAAGTCAAGGTCAAGGTCATCCATAGCGGCGCCGGCGCGGTGAGCGAGTCCGACGTCATGCTGGCCAGCGCGTCCGAAGCCATCATCATCGGCTTCAACGTGCGGCCCACCGTCAAGGCCAAGGAACTTGCCGAGCGCGAAAGCATTGACATTCGCTTCTACGACATCATCTATCAGTTGGTGAGCGACATCAAGGACGCCATGAGCGGCATGCTCTCTCCCACGGTGCGCGAAGTGTACCTGGGACAAGCCGAAGTGCGCGAAACCTTCAGCGTGCCCAAGGTGGGCACCATCGCCGGCTGTGCCGTGGTGGATGGCAAGCTCGTCAGAAACGCCGGTGTGCGACTGCTGCGCAATGGCGTGGTCATCTACACCGGGGCAATCTCATCCCTCAAACGTTTCAAGGACGATGCCAAGGAAGTGCTCAAGGGCTACGAATGCGGCATCGGCCTGGAAAAGTTCAACGATATCAAAGTGGGCGACTACATCGAGGCCTTCGACCACGTGGAAGAGGCCAGAACGCTGTAACACCAAGCCCGCCTGGCGCGGCACGCCTGCATCATGGTTATTGGCACCCTGCTCCTGGAGTTCACCCTGCACGGCAACGACTCGCTCAAAGGCAAGCGCAACGTGGCCCAAAGCCTCAAGCGCAAGCTGCGAAACAAGTTCAATGTGGCTGTGGCAGAGGTGGACTCCATGGAGAGCCATACTCGACTGGTGCTGGCCTGCGTCACCGTCTCCAACGACGCGGCGCATGCCCAAGGCTTGTTGACCAAGGTCCAAAACATGGTGGAAGCCGCCACCGACGAAGAATTGACCGACAGCCAGATGGATATTCTGCGCTGCGAGAACTGACAGCATGAAGCGAACCGACTCCCTGCACGCCCGCCGGCTGAGCGATCTGATCCTGCGCGAAGTGGCAGACATCCTGGCCCGGGACATGGGCGACCCCCGACTTGAAGGCGTGGTCATCAGCGGGGTTCGGCTCAACCCGAACTTGCGCGTGGCTGAAGTGCTCTATACCATGGAGAACGACGAGGCCCGCCGCCAGGCCACGGCCAAAGCCTTGGCCACCGCCTGCGGCCGCATCCGTACCCTGCTCGGCCCCCGGCTACGCTCCCGCGCCTTGCCGGAACTGCGCTTTGTGTTGGACAGTTTTCTTGAGGAAGTCATCTATGCGAGACCACACGAAGAATCCGGAGACGACGCCCCGGACGGCACCCCAGGCGACCCCCCTGGTCCGGATTCGTCAGCTCATTGACGCCAACCAGCGCTTCCTGGTGGCCTCGCATGCCAATCCAGACGGCGACGCCCTGGGCTCCAGCGCCGCCCTGGGTGCGCTACTCCAAGCCCTGGGCAAGGACGTGCGGCTGTACAACAGCACCGGCCGGCCCAAATTCCTGGAATGGCTGCCCCTGCCCTGCCCCCTGGTCACCAGCCTGGACGAGCTGGGCGATTTTGTCCCGGACTGGGCCTTTGTGCTCGACTGCGGCGACATGGCCCGCGTGGGCGAGGAAATCGCCGGCAGCTCCCTGCAGTTGGTGAACATCGATCATCACCTGGGCAATCCGGATTTCGGCGCGGTCAATTGGGTGGATCCCTCCCAGGCTGCCGTGGGCTGCATGATCGCCGCCCTGGCCCGGGAATTCGGCGTGCCCCTCACGGGGGCGCTGGGCGAGTCCCTCTATCTGGCCATCGTCAGCGATACCGGACAGTTCAGCTACGGCAACACCACCCCTGATGTCCTGGCCCTGGCCTCGGAAATCGTCGGCAGCGGTCTGGATGTGGGCGAATTCACCGCCCGCTGGCAAAACCAGTGGACCCTCTCGCGGCTGCGGCTGTGGTCCCTGGCCCTGGCCAACGTGCAGGTGTATGATGACGGCGCCATCTGTGTGGTCGGCATCACCCGGGCCATGCTGGAAGCCGCCCAGGCCACCAAGGAAGACTGCGAAGGCCTGGTGGAAACCATCCGCAGGGTCCGCGGCGTGCGCATGTCCATCACCCTGCGCGAGGAAGTGGCAGGGCAGATCCGCATCTCCTTGCGCTCCTTCGGCGACGACGACGCCCAGGCCGTGGCGCAACATTTTGGCGGCGGCGGACACCGCAACGCCTCCGGGGCCACGTTTGTCGGCACCATGACCGAGGCGGAAGCAGCCGTGGTGGCTGCGGCATCCGCCGTGCTGACGTCCATGCAGGAACCGGCGCATGGCTAGGCGCTCCCGTCATCGCGGCAGCGACCGCCAGCTCCATGGCGTGCTGGTGCTGCACAAGCCGGAAGGCCCCACCTCCGCGGCGTGCCTGGAACGCGTGAAGCGCGTGTGCGGCCAGCCGCGCATCGGCCATGCCGGCACCCTGGACCCCCTGGCCACAGGGGTGCTGGTGGTGCTGCTGGGCCAGGCCACCAAACTTTCCAATTACCTGACCGGCGCGGACAAAACGTACGTGGGCGAACTGGAACTCGGCCGCACCACGGACACCTATGACATCCAGGGCACGGAAACCAGCCGGGCGGACTGGTCGTCCCTCACGCCGGAGACGGTCGCCGCCGCCGTGACCGCCTGGCAGGACGACACCACCCAGGAAGTGCCGGCCTACTCTGCCGCCAAGCACCAGGGCGAGCCCCTGTACAAGCTGGCGCGCGAGGGCCGTGACGCCCCGGTCAAGGTCAAGGAAATCACTATTTACGAGGCAGAAGCAGTCACGCTGGATCTGCCTCGATGCATCTTTCGGGTCCGCTGCAGCGCCGGCGCTTATGTCCGGTCCCTGGTCCACAGCCTGGGGATTCGGCTGGGCTGCGGCGCTGTGATGACGGCGCTGACCCGAACCCAAAGCCACCCCTTCACCCTGGACATGGCCGTCTCCCTGGACGACATCCTGGCCGAACCCGAACGTCTTGGGGAACGCATCATTCCCCTGGAACACGCGCTGCCCCACTGGCCGCGCGTGGCCCTGGACGCCCGGCAGGCCGAGGAACTCAAGCGCAGCGGCAGGCTGCCCTGGGAGGCCGGAACCACGGACGCGCAGGCTTTTGCACCCGGCCAGCGCGCCCTGTTTCTGGACCAGCACGGCAAGGCCCTCGGGCTCATGGAAACCGGGATCGAGAAGACGGGCGGCGCCGCGGTATGGACTGTGCTCAGAGGCCTCTGGGAGGCTTGAGACAGTGCAGCCGCGTCCAACTCAATCGGCGCACGACGCCCAAGGAGGTTGACGCTGTGGTCATGACGACGGACGACAAGGCCAAGGTCATCGAAACGTACAAGACGCACGAAGGCGACACCGGTTCCCCGGAAGTGCAGATCGCACTGCTTTCGTCCCGCATTTTGTACCTCACGGATCACTTCAAGGTGCATTCCAAGGACTTCCACTCCCGCACCGGCCTGCTCAAGCTGGTCGGTCAGCGCCGGAAGCTCCTCAACTACTTGAAAAAGAAGGACGTTCAGCGCTACCGCGATATCATCGCACGCCTGAACCTGCGCAAGTAGCTCGCGCCAGGGGGGATGTCTTGTCGGCATCCCCCCGCACCACAACACCACGCGCAGCGCGCATCACCCCGGCCGGCTGCCCCCTCGCGCAATCTGGCGCTGCATGGAACATTTCCGTGCACTCCCAGATTGCGGGACAGGACCAGCGGCCCTACCCCAGGAGTTTCTCCCTCTATGCAAAGTGCTTTCAATCCCTTGCGCCTCACCACCACCGTTGCCGACGTCCCCTACATCCTGGAAACCGGCCGCCTGGCCAACCAGGCCGATGGCGCCGTGTGGCTGCAGTGCGGCGGCACCGTGGTACTGGTGACCACCGTCACCCAGACCACAGAACGCGACATGGGCTTCTTCCCCCTGGTGGTGGACTACCAGGAAAAGATGTATGCCGCCGGCCGCGTGCCCGGCAGCTTCTTCCGCCGCGAAATCGGCCGCCCCAGCGAACGCGAAACCCTCTGCTCCCGGCTCATCGACCGCCCCATCCGCCCGCTCTTCCCCAAGGGCTTCAAGGATGAAGTGCAGGTCATCGCCACGGTGCTGTCCGCGGATCAGGAAAACGATCCCGACGTGCTGGCCATCACCGCCGCCTCTGCCGCCCTGCACATGAGCCGCGTGCCCTTCCTGGGGCCCATCGCCGGCGCACGCATCGGCTACGTGAACGGCGAGTTCGTCTTCAACCCCACCAGCGAAGTGCTGGCCCAGTCCAGCCTGAATCTGGTCATGGCTGCCTCCCGCGAGGCCGTGGTCATGGTGGAAGGCGCAGCGTCCTTCATCCCGCAGGATGTCATCGCCAGCGCCCTGCAGTGGGGCCATGAAAAGCTGCAGCCCCTGCTGGATCTGCAGGAGCAGCTGCGCGAAAAGGTCGGCGTGGAAAAGATGGCCTTCAACCCGCCGGTGGAAGATGCGGAGCTGAAGGAAGCCATTGAAGGATTGGCCATGGCCGGCCTGTCCGAAGCCCTGTACGTGCCGGAGAAGATGGCCCGCAAGAAGGCCAAGTCCGCCGTCAAGGAGCTGGTGCACAAGGCCCTGGCCGAGGACGCCCGCTTTGCCGAGACCCCCGATCGGCTCAAGCGCACCAACGAGTTCCTCGCTGCCCTGGAAAAGCGCATCGTCCGCCAGCGCATCAAGAACGAAGGCGTGCGCATCGACGGCCGCAACACCTCCACGGTGCGCGAAATCAAGACCGATATCGCCCTGCTGCCCCGCACGCATGGGTCCGCCCTCTTTGCCCGCGGCGAAACCAAGGTGCTCTGCGTGGCCACCCTGGGCTCCAGCCGCGACGAACAGCGCGTGGAAGGCCTGATGGGCGACGGCGCCAAGCGCTTCATGCTGCATTACAACTTCCCCCCCTATTCCGTGGGCGAAGTGAAGATGCTGCGCGTCTCCCGCCGGGAAATCGGCCACGGCGCCCTGGCCGAACGCGCCCTTACCCCTGTGCTGCCCTCGGCGGAAGACTTCCCCTTCACCATGCGCGTGGTGGGCGAAGTGATGGAGTCCAACGGCTCCTCCTCCATGGCCACGGTCTGCGCCGGTTCCCTGGCGCTCATGGACGCCGGCGTGCCCATCTCCGCCGCGGTGGCTGGCATCGCCATGGGCCTGATCAAGGAAGGGGACGACTACTTCGTCCTCACCGACATCCTGGGTGATGAAGACGCCCTGGGCGACATGGACTTCAAGATCGCCGGCACCCGCGAAGGCGTGACCGCGTTCCAGATGGACATCAAGATCGCCGGCATTCCCCCCGAAGTGATGGCCAAGGCCCTGGCCCAGGCCACGGACGCCCGCCTGCACATCCTGGGCGAGATGGACAAGATCCTCGCCGCGCCGCGCCCCCAGCTCTCCGAGTTCGCGCCGCAGCTGGAAGTGGTGCAGGTGAACCCGGACATCATCCGCATGATCATCGGCCCCGGCGGCAAGAACATCAAGGCCATCACCGCGGACACCGGCGCAGCCATCGACATCGAAGACTCGGGCAAGGTCTCCATCTTCGCCCCCACCCTGGAGGCCCTGCAGAAGGCCAAGGAACGGGTGATGCACTTCGACCAGCGGCCGGAAGTGGGCACGATCTACGAAGGTCCGGTGCGCAAGATCCTGGAAATCGGCGCCATTGTGGAAATTCTGCCCGGCGTCGAAGGCCTGGTGCACATCTCGCAGCTGGCCCTGGAACGCATCGACAAGGTGACGGACGTGGTCAAGCTGGGGGACACCCTCAAGGTCAAGTGCCTGGAACTGCTGGATGGCGGCAAGATGCGCCTCTCCCGCGCTGCGGTGCTGGCCGAGGAACAGGGCGTTGAGTTCAAGGATTCCCCGCCGCGTTCCGGCCGGCCTCCGCGCCGTGAAGGCGACCGCAACGACCGCCCCCGTGGCGACCGTGGCGGCCGCGGTGATCGCAACGACCGTCCCCGCGGCAACCGCGAAGGTGGCGGCAGCCGTGGCGGCAGCGGCGGCGGCTTCACCGGCTTCGACGAATAGCGCGCTTCAACCCTCCGGGGAAGGCACCTTTCAGCAGAAAGGTGCCTCCCCCGGAACCCCTTCCCGGAGACGTGTTCCGTGGGAAGGATCTCGCGAGGGGGAACCTGTTCCAGGGTTTCCCCTCGTGTTGTTTCCTCACCCTTTCGCCTCCATCCGCGCCAACCGGCGCTTGAGCCGCAAGCGGTGCACATAGGTCATGGGGGCCTTGGCCACCTTGCTGCGGCCGGCCAACGCCCGTTCCGGCGACTGTGTCGGAGACTGTTCCGGGGCAAAGAGCACTTCGCCCAGGTGCATGGTGGGGGCCACGCGGGCCAGGAATCCCGCACAGCCGGCGCAGTAGGTGACGATGGGAGTCGAGCCAGCCAGGGACGCCCGGCGGGACGTCCAGGCCTTGGCCAGGTCCGGCCGGTGCAGCCCCACGCCGCCGCCCTCCCCGCAGCACAGGGTCCGCCGTCCGGAATGCTTCATGGATTTGACGGCCACGCCGCGCGCCGCCAGCAAGGTGCGCACCGCCCGATGGATGCCCTCTTCCCGGCGCAGGGGGCAGGGATCGTGCACCACCACGGCCGGGCCGGAGGCAGACGGCGACAACTCCGCCGGCATGGTCCCGGCCAGATGCTCATACACCGTCGTCACCGTCAGAGGCGCGCCGTAGCGGGCAAAGACCTTGTGGCAATTGGGGCAGGCCGTCAGCACCTGCGTCACGCCCAGGGCCAGCAACCGGTCGCGGATCAGGCCGAATCGTTCCAGAAAATACGCCTGCCGGCCCAGGTCGTGCGACGGTTTGTGGCAGCAATCCAGCACCATGGTCAGATCCGGGATATCCTGCCGCAGCCGTTCAAAAAACCGCCAGGTGATGTCCGGCCGCGTGCCGGGCAGGGTGCAGCCGGGAAAAAACACCGTGCCCGTCCCCCCGGCCTGCCGCGGCGGATACCAGGCAAAGCGGTGGGAATGGCCGCGCCGCTCGTAGCCCAGCAGCCGGGCATAGCGGGACAGATCCACCCTGCCCCCGGCCACGGCCTCCCGGCGCAGGGTCAGGAAAAATTCCGCCGGCGTCACCCCCTCGGGGCACACCGCCTCGCACAGGCCGCACAGGCTGCAGGCGTGGGGATCGACGATGGCGCGACCCTCCAGCACAGATCGGGCGATGGCTCCCGGCGTGCCGGCATCCTGCAGGAACGGGCACTGCCGCACGCAGGCGCCGCAATCCGTGCAGGCAGCGGCGATGGCTCCAGCCTGGCGGGAGACCTCTTCTGACGGCACAGGCGCAGACGATCCCTGCCCGCCCGGCACGGCCGGCCCAGAGGGTGCAACCTGTCCAGATGGCACGGCCGGCCCGGATGGCGCATTTCCCGTGCGCCGCCGGTACCACGCCAGCCCCTTCTTGCCGGCCAGGGGCAGCAGCCCCAGCAGGGCCAGGGCCAGGAGCAGGCGCGGGGAAAAGATGTCCGCCGGCGAGGTCAGCCGGCCCAGCTCGCTGCCTGCGTTCACGTAAACGATGGTCCCCGGCAGCATCCCCAGCTGCGAGACCCAATAGAACGTCCGCAGCCGCATGGCCGTGAGGCCCATGGCCAGATTGATGACAAAAAACGGGACCACCGGGATAAGCCGCAGGGAGAAGAGATAGAACGCGCCCTCGCGGGCCATGCCCTGATCCATTGTGGCGATGACCTGGGGAAACATGCGTTGCACCCAGCCGCGCAACAGATATCGGGACATCAGACAGGCCAGGGTGGCCCCCAGGGAACTGGCAAAGGACACCACCACCGTGCCCACCAGCCCGCCGAAGATGGCCCCGGCCAGCAAGCCCATGATGGTGGCCCCGGGCAGATTCAAGACCACCATCGCCAGGTAGCCGGCCGCGAAGCCCAGAAGCGCCGGGCCGGGGTGCTCGTGATAGAAATCCTGCAGCCTGGCCTGGGACGCCTTGGCGGCCTCGAAGGTCAGATGCTCCTGCAACCCCAGGGCGAAGAAGCCGCCCGCCAGGGCCAACAGGACCACGCCCAGCGCGATTTTTTTCCAGGGCACGACGGCGCTCCTCCCGTTGCAGGTCCTGCGGCCGCATCAGCCGCCTTGTTTCCGTATCAGAAAAAGGGGAGAAACCTAAATCGATAATTGCGCCCACTTTGACGGACTCTGATTCGCATTATGGATTTCTCCACTGCCGGCAGGCCTGTTATGCTGCGGCAACCATATCCTGAGGAGGATCGTTCATGCGCAACATCGCGTCCCTTGTGCTTGCCTGTGTGCTGTGTCTCGCGTCCGGGGCTGTCGCCGCCGAGGCGAAATTCAACTACATCGCCCCGGAGGCGTTGCAGCAGCGCCTGCAGGCAAAAGACACCATGATCCTGGTGGACATCTGCTCCGTGGAACAGTTCAAGAGCGGGCACATTGCTGGGTCCCTGGAAACCAACGCCTATCCTGTGGACACGGACGAGGAAAAAGCGCGGCTGGCCGCCCTGCTGCCGACCATTGAGGCATCCACGGCGGACGTGATCATCGTCTGCCCCCGCGGTGGTGGCGGCGCCAAGAAGACCGTCGCTTTCTACATCTCCAAGGGCGTGGACCCCAAACGCCTGTTGATCCTGGAAAAAGGCATGGACGGCTGGCCCTTTGACAAGACATCCTAGGGCATTTTGCTTTTGAAAAAGGAATTTGCGAGAGGGGAAACCTTTTTGCAAAAGGTTCTCCCCTCTCGCGCTCTCCCCTNGGGAAGAACCTTTCTGTAGAAAGGGTTTCCCCCGAGAACTCCTTTCAAAGAGAACTTGCCCCAGGCGTCCCCTCTTGTCCTGCGACGCCGTGCCTACTCCTGCAAGGACGCCATTGCCGCTTCCAGATGGGCCAGCCACAGATCCGCCAGATCCGCGTTCTCCAGCGTCCCCGCAAGCACCATCTGCACCGTGTAGCCGGCCTTGGTGAGGACGGACTTCCAGCTGTCCTCCTCGTCCCCGGCCATATCGTTGTTGGCGTGGTCCCCGGCCACGGCCATGAAGGGCAGCAACCAGACCGTGGCCGGCTTTTTCCGCGCCAGATCGGCCACGATATCGTCCAGCGAGGGCGAACCCTCCACCGTGCCCATGAAGGCCATGGCATCGCGCTTCCACAAATAATACTGCAAGGCCGGATACATGGCATTGCCCACATGGTGCGTGCCGTGGCCCATGAACACCACGGCGTCCTTGGCGGTGCGGGTCTTGGGCAGGCCGGCCAGCAGGGCATCGGCCACCACGTTAAAATCCTCGGGCGACCCAAGCAGGGGCAGACCCACGGCAACGCGCTTCAAGCCCTTGGGCATGCCCTGGAACCGCCGGGCCGTCTCCATCAGCATGTGGAATTCCTGCCCCGGGATGGTCTGCAAGGACTGCACGGCCACGTGGGTGAATCTGTCTTCCATGAGCCGGGCCAGGGCCTCGGCCGGGGAATCCACCTCTTCTGCCCCTTCCATCTGGCGAATCTGATGCGAGGACCATGCCCAGCGCACCTCCACGCCGGGGAACTTCGCCCGCACCCTGGCCTCGAAGTCCTGCAGCGGCCCACGGGCCGTGGCATACGAAGTGCCGAAGGCCACCAGCAGGATGGCCGTTCTGGCCTCCTCCCGCGACTTGTGGCCCCCATGAGCCTGGGCCGGCCGCAGGCCCAGCATGCAGATGACCAGCAGCAGCGCGACAAGGCACAATGCCTGTTTCATGATAATACTCCTTGCATTGCGCGGACGGACGGACAACGAAAAGCCCCTTCTCCGGTATGAAAACCAGGAGAAGGGGCCGTTTTTCCCTTGTCCAAACAGGGCCGGGCCGGCAAAGTCCGCGTTGCCGGTGGCGAGTCTCTGGTGCCGGGCAGGTCTTCCGACTCGTCCCCCGCCGCCCCGGCCTTCCCGGATTCACACGAACCCAGTGGCACACGAAGGGGTGGCGGTTGTACGGGACTCACGGCGGCGGGTCCGCTCCCGACTTGCACGGGATTCCCTATTAAGCCTTTGCAGGCGCCCGCCTCTTGAAACCACATTCCCGCCGGGGGGTCAAGCTGCCGTCACGCCAGCTGCGCAAGATACCAGGCATAGGCGCGGCGGATGCCCGTCTCCAGGGGGATGGACGGCCGCCAGCCCAACCCCTGCAGCCGGCTCACGTCCAGGAGCTTGCGCGGCGTGCCGTCGGGCTTGTCCGCATCCCAGACGGTCTCGCCGGCAAATCCCACGATGCGCCGCACGGTCTCGGCCAGCTCGGCAATGGTCAGGTCTTCGCCGCAGCCCACATTGAGCAGGCGCGGCGGCGCGGCGGCATCCAGCTGGAGGACATGGACCACGGCGGCAGCCAGATCGTCCACATGCAGAAATTCCCGGCGCGGCGTGCCCGTGCCCCAAAGCACCACCCTGGGCGTCCCGGCAAGGCTGGCGCGGTCCTCGGCGAGGCCCATGCAGGCGGCGATATCCGCCGGGATGGGGCCGAAGCGGGCTTCGTCCGTGCGGATCCCCGGCAGGTCGCCCTGGCTGGCCAGTTTGGCCAGGTGGAACTTGCGCAGCATGGCCGGCAGCACATGGCTCTTCAGGAGGTCGAAGGAATCGTTATCGCCATAGAGGTTGGTGGGCATGAGCTGCCAGAAGTTCGCCCCGTACTGCTGATGATAGAACTGGCACATGCGCACGCCGGCGATCTTGGCGATGGCATAGGCCTCGTTGGTGGATTCCAGGGGCCCGGTGAGCAGGTCTTCCTCGCGGATGGGCTGGGGCGCGAGCTTGGGGTAGATGCAGGACGATCCCAGAAACACGAGCTTCCTGACGCCGCACTCCCAGGCACTGTGGATGACATTGTTTTGAATCGCCAGATTTACATAAATAAAATCGGCAGGATATGTCTTGTTTGCCAGGATGCCGCCCACGTGCGCCGCCGCCAGGATCACGTACTCCGGCCGGGTTTCGCGCATGAAGGCTTCCACCTCGGCCTGGCGGGTGAGGTTCAGCTCTCTGGACGTGGGGCCGATGAGATTGGTGCAGCCGGCCTGTTCCAGGGCGCGCCAGCAGGCGCTGCCGACCATGCCGCGACGGCCGGCCACAAAAATGCGAGCATGTTGTTCCACAACCGTATCCTTGGCAGTGTCTTGAGTGCGTGGGGGAGGCCCACCGTAGCGCGCGGCCGCCGGAGAATCAAGACGCCGCAGCGGCCACCCGGCCGGCGGCAAGGTCGAAGTAGGCGCAGCCCACGCTTTTGTAGACCACCAGTCCCGGCGTTCGAGGAGTGGGCGGCGCATCCAGCAGGGTTTCCAGGGCCGCAATCCGCGCCCAGTCCAGCCCGGCCAGGAGCACATCCCCGGCTTCGTGGCGGGCGGCCTCCAGGGAATCCACCACCACCCGCGCCCGGCGCATGAGCGAGGCCGGAATTTCCGCCTGATCGGCATGAAAGCTGCCCACGGCCACGATGCAGGTGCCATCTCGCATCTGCCCCGGCGCATCCGGCAGCACCGGCACGGGACTGGTGGTGGCGGTGACGACAAGCGGACACCGATCCAGCACGGCCGCAGGATCGGCGACGGTCTCGGCCGTCATGCCCAGACTGCGGGCCTGGTCGGCCAGGGCCTCGGCGGACGCGGCGGAGCGTGCATGCACGAACACCCGTTCCACCCCCAACATCTCGCGGAAGGCTGCCACATGCGCCGCGGCCTGCACCCCCGCGCCGACGACCAGCAACGGGCCGCGCGGCCACGCAGCCAGCGTGCGCACGGCCAGAACACTGGCCGCGGCGGTGCGCCGGGCAGTCACGACGGCGCCGTCCAGCAACAGCAGGCGCATGCCCGTGCGGGCGTCCATGACGGTCATCTCGCCCTGAATCACCGGCAATCCCGCGGCCCTGTTGGCGGCATGCACGGTGATGAGCTTGGTCACAGCCACGTCATCATCCGCCGCGGGCATGCACAGCAGGGAGCCGCCCCGGGGATCCTGCGGCCGCAGCCGGACCACCAACCGCTCCGGGGCCTGGGCCGTACCGGCCGTCTTGGCCCGCAGCACACCGGCCACGGCTTCCACCAGGGCGGCATAGGGCAGCCGGGCAGCCGTGGCGGCGGCGTCGCACACAATCATACCCTGCTCCGCATGCGGGCAGCCCGTTCCAGATTGGCCTGATGCGTCTCGCGATAAAAAGACGGCATCTGCGCGGGCACGGCAGGCTCGCGGCCTTCCCGCAGCGCGGCGAGATACCGGAGGGTGACGTCCAGACTCTCGCGGCCGGCGGCAGGACCGTGGGCAGGGCCATGGGACGGGAGCACCATCGTCACGCGCGCATCGTCCCGCCAGCGCTGCAGGCCGGCAATCCAGCGGTCCAGCGAGGCCTCCTCCCAGTCCACGCAGGGCAGGGGCGCTTCGGCAGTGTCCCCGGCCAGGAGCAGGCCACGCTCGGGCACAAAAGCCACCAGGGAGTCGGCGGTGTGGCCGGGAAGGTGGTGCAACTGCAGCGTCAGGCCGCCCAGGTCCAGGGTCAGGGAATGGGAAAAGGTCAGGTCCGGGGGGATGAGGACCACGTCGTCGTACAGGCCGGGAGATTCGCCGCGCAGTCGGGCCAGACGGCGGGGCACGTCGTCCTCAAAACGGGCGCGGCAGGCCTCGTGGGCGATGACGGCCCGGCGATCCGCCAGGGCCGCCGTGCCCTGCACGTGATCCCAGTCGCCATGACTGTAGACCGCCAGCACGTCCCGCGCCTCCAGGCTGGCCAGCAGAGGCTGCAGCGCGTGCATGTCTGCGGGCCGGCAGCCGGTGTCGAAGACCACAGCCCGCCGGGATCCGGCGACCACGGCCACGCGTACGGCAAAATCAGGCAGCTCCAGGGTGAGGACGTGCACGCCAGGACAGCACGCCTGCAGGCCGGGCATCACGAGCCCGTCCAGACCGGCTCGCGCTTTTCCAGAAAGGCACGCGGCCCTTCCCGGGCATCCGTCGTGGCGGTGATCTGTTGCCAGAGGCGGTCGTTCAGCTCCCAAAGCCGGGCCTCTTCCGCGGCCAGGGCGGCCCGGGCCAGGGTCAGGGAGGCCCGCACGCCCAGGGGCGCCTGCCGGGCAATCTCCTCGGCCAGGGTCAGGGCGGCGTCCAGGGCCGTGCCGGCAGGAACCAGACGGTTGACCAGCCCCAGCTGGTGGGCCTCGGCGGCGGAAAGCCGCTTGCCCGTGCACAAAATTTCCATGCCCACGTTGGGAGGCACCTTGCGCATGAGCCGGAAGGCTCCGCCTGCGGCCGGGAACAGGCCCACGCGGACTTCCGGCACGCCGAAGAACGCGCCGTCGCCAGCCACAATCATGTCGCAGGCCAGGGCCGTTTCGAAGCCGCCAGCCAGGGCCGGGCCTTCCACGGCAGCGATGAGGGGCTGTTCCAGGCGATGCGCGGCCACGCCGGCAAAGCGGCCTTCGGCGTCATTGATGGCCGGCCACTGCCCGTCGAGGTAGGCGGCCAGATCCATCCCGGCGCTGAAGCAGGTCTCGCCGCCGGTGAGGATGACCGCACGCACGGCCGGGTCTGCGCCCACCTCGGCCAGGGCCTGCCGCATGGCGTCGGCCAGGGCGGCATCCACGGCGTTGCGTCGTTCGGGGCGATTGAGCCGCAGAATGGCCGTCGGGCCGCGGCGTTCCACCGCCAGCAGGGAGGATGCATCCATCAGGATCTCCGAGAAGGCGCAGGCGGCGGCGGGCTCAGGCCACAGTCGCCCTGCGCAGGGTGATGAGGGTCATTTCCGGCGGCACGCCCAGGCGGATGGGCGGTCCCCAGTAGCCAGTGCCGCGGCTCACGTACAGCCAGCTCCCCTGGTGGCGGTACAGCCCGGCCACATAGCCCTGGGTGAAGCGGGCCAGCAGGTTGCCGGGGAAGTACTGCCCGCCGTGGGTGTGGCCGGAGAGCTGCAGGTCCACGTTGTACTGGCAGACCTCATGAATGCTGGAGGGATGATGCGCCAGCATGATGGTGGCATCGCGCCGGCCGGTGTGTTCCAGGGCCTTGTCTGGCTTGGTCCAGTGATTTTCCAGATACCAGCCGCCCTGCACATCGTGCACGCCGGCAATGCACAGTCTGGCGTCGCCGCGCACCAGCATTTCGTGCTCGTTCTGCAGGGTGCGGTGGCCCATGGTCTGCATCAGATGCACCCAGTGGGCCGCGCCGGAATAGTATTCATGGTTGCCGGTGACAAAATAGACGCCGTACTTTGCCGACAGCTCGGCCAGGGGCTCCAGGTCGCTTTCCAGGGCGTGCACATGGCCGTCCACCACATCGCCGGTGACGGCGATCATGTCTGCGCCAAGGTCGTTGCACTGGCGCACCACGTCCAGACACTGGCGGCGCTTGATGGTGGGACCGATGTGGATGTCCGTGAGCTGGGCGATGGTGAAGCCGTCGAACTCCTTGGGCAGGTTGGCGATGGGCACGTCCACTTCCACCACTTCCGGCCGGCCCTTGGCCTGAGCCACGCCGCAGCCGGTGAGCAGCAGGGAGGAACCCACCACGCCCAGGTTGGCCATGTCGTAAAAAAAGGCGCGCCGCGGGGGCGGCAGGGCGCAGGCCTTGCCGGTGCAGCGACGGTGGGTGGCCCTGGCCAGCACGGCCGTATCCCGCAGGGCCTGGGCCAGGGTGAGCATGGTCATGTAGCCCAGGGCGCCGTACATGATCCAATAAAACGTGTCATGGTAGAAGAATGTGGAATAGTGCCATTGCAGGTGCGTCACCAGGGCCGGCAGACTGGCCAGAAAGACCAACAGCCCGACGCAGCACAACTTCCAGAGCAACGGCATGCGGGAGGGCCAGACCATCCGCACGCATAAATAGACGGCGCCGACGAAAAGCCCTGTGGAGACCCAATAATAGAACACATTCGCTCCATGCGGCGGCAGCCATGGCCTTCATGGGAGAACCGCCTGCGATCGGAAATTCCTGGTGCAGGAGGACTGTGTATCGCTTCTCCGGCCCTTGTCAATGCGAGCTGTGTAAGAGTTTTGTTTCAGAAATCAGGACCACATCAACCGCCCTTCATCACCATGTGCAGCACAAGCCAGACGCTGAACAATCCCGAGAGGATGAAGCCGATGAGTCCGAACACCGGCAGCTCGCCCCAGTGCGGCCCGATGTTGGACAAAAACAGCAGGGAGGACCCGATGACCAAACTGGCGGCGATGAGCGCCGCAGCCAGCCGGTTGGACACCTGGCGCAGGTTGGTCATCATGTCTTCGTGGTCCGCCATCCTCATGTCCATCCGCAACTGCCCGCTTTCGACGACGTTGAGCAGCGTTTCCAGCCGGGAAGGCAGGGTCAGCAGGCTTTTGGCGTTCTCCTGGATTTCCTCAAGCAGGGGCTTGTCCGAGAACAGCAGGGAATAGCGCTTCACCAGCCAGCGCAGGGCCACGGGCTGCAGGGACTGCACGGCGTTGAAGGGCGGATACAGGGCCTGGCCTGCGGCCTCCGTGGCGATGAGGGCCCGGGCCATGAGAATGTAATCCGACCGCACGGTGATGCCATAATTGCGGCACAGGCCGGTCAAATCCAGCAGAAAGCGACCCAGGTTCACCTCGCCGTGCAGGGGGGCGCGCACCGTGTCCAGCAGGAACATGATGTCTGTCTGAAAGCGCTCGCGGTCCAGCAGGGGGGGCACCTTCACGGCCATGGCCATGGCCACCTTGGACACCTTTTCGGCATCGTTCTCCACAATGGCCAGCACGTAATCCACCAGGGCCGAGCGCTGGGCGCGGGTGAAGTGCCCGGCCATGCCCCAATCCATGTAGCACAGGGTGTCCTTGCCCACGATTTTCAGGTTGCCCATGTGCGGATCGGCATGGAAGAACCCGTGGACCATCAGCTGACGCACCACGGCGTCCAGGCCCTTTTCGGCCAGGGCGCGGCGGGTTTCCAGATCGCCCTGGAACTCGTCGATGCGCACGCCGTCAATGAATTCCATGACCAGCACGGCGCTGGTGGTCAGCTCCGGGAACACCTCGGGGGCTGTCACCTGCGGGTCGTCCTCGAACATCTTTCTGAAGAGTACGATATTGCGGGCCTCGTTGCGAAAGTCCAGCTCACGGGTGAGGGTCTTGCTGATCTCGGCCACCACGTCCGGCAGGTTGTATGGCCGCAGGGTCTGGGCGCGTTCGTGGATGCGCACGGCCAGAAAGCGCAGGATCTCCAGATCCGCCAGGATGGTGTCCATGATCTTGGGCCGGCGGACCTTCACGGCCACCACGCGGCCATCCTTGAGAATGGCCTTGTGCACCTGGGACAAGGACGCCGCGGCCACAGGCTTGACGTTGAAGGAGGCGAACACGTCCGTCAGTCGTTTGCCATAGCTGTCTTCCACCACCTTGACGATGGCGGTGTATTCCTCGTGATAGACGTCTTCCTGCAGTTCGCGCAGGGTGTCGCACAGCTCGGCCGGCACCAGATCCGGCCGCATGGAGAGGATCTGCCCGATCTTGATGGTCGTGGGGCCCATGTCCTCCATGATGTTGCGCAGGCGTTCCCAGATCGTCAAATGCGGGGTGGCGTCCGGCCCTTCCTGGCGACGGGGAAAGAGCTTGTACCGATGCCCCAGCAGCCCGGCCAGCTCGCCCATGCCGTATTTCAGGAACAACGTCACCAGCGACTTGAGCCGGCGCGCCGCCAACACTGAACGCAGTTGGAAAAATTGCATGGACGATTCGGCCCTTTGCTGGTTGCAGGATGACGCCAGCCCTGCGCCGGCGGCGAGGCGCTGCCCCTTTCGCTTCGGCGGACAGGATGATACAAGCAACTGCCGAACGGGGACCGGCACGACGGGACGCCGCGGGCACACTCGCGCTGCTGCAGGGTTCGGACAAGACTAGGGGATCCGTCGCAAGGCGGCAAGGGGCAAGAGGGGCTGGTTCAAGAAGCAGCAGGATCGACGTGACGAAACGGCATATCTTCCCCTGGAGGGAGCTGCGGGTGCGGGCCTTCGGCATGGCGCTGGCCTGGATCCTGGCATGCGTTGCGCCCTGCCTGGCAGCCTCGCCGACGCTCACCACCGAAGAGCAGGGCTTCCTCGCCGGGCACCCCATCCTCCGCGTGGGCGTGGACCCCGGCTTCCCGCCCATGGAATTCATGGATCGCACCGGCCGCCTCCGGGGCATGAGCCTGGACTACCTGCAGCTCCTGGAAACACGGCTGGGCCTGCGGCTTGTGGTGGCTGGCGACATCCCCTGGGATGAGACGATCAAGAAAATCCGCGCCCGCGAACTGGATATCCTGTCCTGCGTGGCCGAGACGGAGCGGCGCAAGGGGTTTCTGGTCTACACCCAACCGTATCTGACCGTGCCGTCGGTCATTGTCGTGCGCAACGATTTCCCCCTTACCTGCAACGGCCCGGCCGTCACCCTTGCCAGCCTGGCCGGGCGCACCATGGCCGCGGCCGAAGGCGGCTACTCCTTTGACCGACTGCGCACCGACTTCCCGCAAATCCCCCTGCTCATCACCCATTCCCCCGGTGCGGCCCTGGAGGCGGTGGCGTTGGGCAAGGCCGATGCCGCACTGGAAAACCTCGTCACCGCGTCCCAGTTCATCAAGGATCTCGGCCTGCTGAACCTAACCATCGCCGGCCGCAGCGAATATGGTGACGACCACTTGACCATGGGCGTGCGCAGCGACTGGCCCATCCTGGTGGAAATCCTGAACAAAGGCCTGGCTTCCATCACCAAGGAAGAGCATGCCGCCATCCTGGCCCGGTGGTCCACCGCCCAGCTGACCCCGATACAGGAACCGATCTTTTTTTCCACGCCCACGTTGATGACAATCCTGCTGGTCTTCGGCACCGCACTGCTGCTCTTTTTCGGCTGGAACTGGTGGCTGCGCCGTCAGATCCACCGCCGCAGACAAGCCGAAACCGCCCTGCGGGACAGCGAAGCCCGGGTGGCCATGATCCTGGCGGCCACCGGCGACGGTCTGTGGCAATGCGACCTCGCCACCGGCGCCTGCCACTTTTCCCCCAGCTGGTACAGCCTGTTCGGCTATGCCCAGGGCGACATGCCCGCCCGCTGGGGAGCCTTTGAACACCTGACCCATCTTGAAGACCAACCCGCCCTGCTGGCCCTGCGCAAGGGTGCCTGCATGGACGAGAACGGCCGCTTCCGCGTGGAGCTGCGCATGCTGCGCAAGGATGGCGTCTGGCTGCCCGTGCTGGCCCGGGGCAAGGTGGTGGAGTACGACGCCGACGGCGCGCCCCGCGTGGTGGCCGGGGTGCATTCGGACATCACCATCCGCAAGCAGACCGAGCAGGCCTTGTGCGCCAGCGAGCAACGGGCCCGGTCCCTGTTCGAGAACTCCCCCGTCTCCCTGTGGGATGAGGACTATTCAGACGTCAAACTGTATCTTGACGGCCTCAGGACCCAGGGCGTGCGCGACATCCGCGCCTATTTCGAGGCCCATCCCCAGGCCCTGCGCTACGTCGTGGCGCTCGTCAAAGTCCGTCAGGTCAACGCCACAACCCTGGCGCTCTTCGAGGCCCCGGACGAGCAGACCCTGCTGCGGAGCATCGATGCTGTCCTGTGCGAGAGCGCCTACCAGGCCGTGCTCGAAGGCCTGACGGCGTTCTGCAACGGATCCACCACCTTTGAGGTGGAAACCCAGCACATGACCCTGACCGGCAAAACCCTCCAGGTGCTCCTGCGCGCCCGGATCGCCAAGGGCAGCGAAGACACCTGGGACCAGATGCTGGTGAGCATGCAGGACATCACCGCCCTCAAGGAGGCCGAGACCCTGCGCCAGGAGATGGACCGCATCACCCACCACGACCTCAAGAACCCCCTGGCAGCCATCATCGGCCTGCCGCGCCTGGTCCTGGAAGACGAGACCCTGCCCCCGCAGCATCGCAAGACCATGGAGATGCTGCACGAAACAGGCAGGCGCATGCTTCGCATGATCAACCTGTCCCTGGACCTCTACAAAATGGAGCGCCGTGCCTACCGGCTGGCCCCCGTGCCCGTGGACATGGCAGCCGTGGCCGCAGACGTGGTGGCGCAGGCCCGCGCCACCGCCGCCGAGCGCAATCTGACTGTCCACCTGCTCCGCGAGGACGGCCCCGGCGCCTACATGGCCCTGGGCGAGGAATTGCTGATCTTTTCCCTGCTCTCCAATCTGGTCACCAACGCCATGGAAGCCTCGGACAAGGGAAGCACCGTGAGCGTGAGCCTGGAGCGCAACCTGCACTGGATCAGCTGTCGCGTGCACAACCATGGGCTGGTGCCGGACCACATCCGCGATCAGGTGTTCGAAAAACACGTCACCACCAAGCCCGGTGGCACGGGCCTGGGCTGCTACTCCGCACGGCTCATGGCCGAGACCATGCGCGGCGATATCGCCCTCGCCTCCTCCCCGGCCGCCGGCACCACCGTCACGGTCAGGCTGCCCCGGACCTGATCCCGCCGCGCTCCTGCACCTGCAGCCGCACGGCCAGACAGGTGATGTTGTCTTCCCCGCCGCGGGCCAGGGCCAGGGCCAGCAAGGCCTCGCACGCCCTGCGGGGCGTATGCCGCAGCAGCACGTTCTGCAGTTCCTCACGACGCACCGTGCCGGCAAGGCCATCGGAACACAGCAGCAGCACATCGTTGTGGCGGGGAAACGTCTCGAAAAAATCAGGCGTCACGACCTCGCGGGTGCCCACGGCCCGGGTGAGCATGTGCCCCAGCTTTTCCCGCAGCGACTCGGGCAGCCGACGGCCCAGCGCCGCCTGTTCCGTGGCCACGGTATGCGCGACGGACAGCTCCCGCAGCACGCCGCCGCGGAGCAGATAGATGGGACTGTCGCCCACGTTGGCGGCCACCAGCACATTGCCGCGCAGATACACCACGGCCACGGTGGTGCCCATGCCCTGCAGCTCTGGCGAATCCTGCGCCCTGGCCAGCACCGCCCGGTTCGCCGCCAGAATGGCCGTGCGGACCTCGTTGGCCGCGACGCTCAGGCTGGGATCGCGCTGCGAATCCGGCCCGCTTGCGGCAGACTCAGCGGCCTGCATGTGGAGCATGTGCTGGTGGATGGTCCGGACCGCAAGCTGCGCCGCCACCTCCCCGGCCTGATGCCCGCCCATGCCGTCCGCCACCACGTACAGCCCCAGCCCGTCATCCATGAGCAGGCAGTCTTCGTTGCGACTCCGGTGCAATCCGACATCCGTGATGCCGTGGCTTTCCACCACAATGTGCGGCGCGTGCCGTGCGTGCAGGTCAGCCATGGATCCTCGCGCCCGACCGGCAAAGGGGTCCCGCGGTCGCCTGTCGCAGGGAGAGGGCCGCCCCGGAAGACACACCGACCAGACGACGCAATACCCGCCCAATGAAGGGGATCACTCCCCGCTTCTGATCGTCCTGCACCATGCCGAGCCGGCAGACGATCACCGTCACGTTGTCTTCACCGCCCCTGGCATTGGCCAGCATGATCAGATTCTCGCAGGCCATGCGGAGGGGAAAATTCAGGCAGATGGCCATGATCTCCTCCGGCGTCACCTTGTTGGAAAGCCCGTCGGAGCACAGGCAGACGATATCCCCTGCCCGGGCGGGCATCTGGCAATGATCCGCCGTCACCTGCCGCTCCACACCCATGGCCCGGGTGAGGAGATGCCGGGCGCGGGCCATGTCCTCCGGGTCCACGGGCTCGCCAGTGCGGAGCAGCTCTGCCTCCAGGCTATGGGTCGTGTGCATGGGCACCACGCAGCGGTCGCGAAAGAGATAGATGGGACTGTCGCCCACGTTGGCGGCCAGCCAATGCCCCCGGTGCAGCAGCACCACCGAGGCCGTGGCGCCCATGCCCCGGCAGCGGGGCTGCCGCAGGGACTCCGCATGCACCCGGACATTGGCCTGCAGGAAGGCGTCCTGCAGGGGCTGGGCGTCCGGACCGGCCAGACAGGTGTACGTGGAACTGCCGCAGGGGCGGGGCAGGTCGGCGGCAGGCAGGATGGCGGCGGCATCGGCGGCCCGTTGCAACGGCAGCAGCAGTTCGCGCAGGCTGTCCACTGCCACGGCGCTGGCCACCTCGCCGCAACAGGCGCCGCCCATGCCGTCGGAAAGGATGCAGATGCCGGCCTCGGCATCCACAAAAAACGCATCCTGATTGGACAGGCGCACGCGGCCCTGGTCCGTGCAGCCGCAGGCCTCCACGATGGGATCCTGTCCCGGCCGCACAACACCCATCCTGGCGGGTGCAGAGCGAACAGTGGAAGCATCCATCCCGCTGCCCATACAGAAAGCCCTGGCGGAACACAAGTGCTGTAACAGTCCGGCAGCCGCAACAAACAGGGGGAGATTCCCGCATGCGCAGCAATCTCCCCCTACTGGTGATGCCGTTGCCGCTGGCAGAATCAGGTCTTGAGGCCTCGTTGCAGGCGCTCGAAGCGGGAATGGGCCTGCTCCATGAAGGTTTCCAACTGCAGCCGCGAGGTGGGCGAGGCCGTGCCGTCGAAGGGCATGGCCACGGCCGGGGCATTGAACCGTTCCGAGAGGGCCCTGAGCATGGCCGAGACGATGGATCCGGGCATGCAGCCAAACGGCATGGCGTTGACGATGCCCACGGCGCCGCGGCTCAGCATGTCCACGCTTTTGCCCACGGAAAGGATGGCCTCGCCGCGGAAGGTGGGATGCAGGTACTGCATGGCGTTGTTGATGACCTCGTTCACATGCGGTTCCTGCATGGTGGGATGGAAGGCAGCCACCACGCTTTCCTGCTTGTGGGCGATGCGGTCCTGGAACCAGTGCTTGAGGGAGAGCTTGAGGAAGCGCGACCAGTCCTTGGCCATGCGGGCATCCACGCGCGCGCCCCAGTTGATGTACTTGACCCATTCGTCGATGGGCGCCGTCCACACCTCGCCGCCCATGGCCTCGATGCGGCCGATGAGTTCTTCGTTGGCGAAGCGGTTGGAGCGGACGTAGATTTCCCCCACCACGCCCACACGCGGCTTGAGCGGGGCGTTCGTGTCTCGAATATCATCGAATTCCTTGCGGAACTGATCCAGCAGGGGCAGGAAGTCCACCTTGCCCGGCGTGGCGATGTGCTTTTTCAGCCGGGCGAAGGCGTCGTCATAGAGCTGGTTGGTGGAGCCGGCCACCTTCTCGTACGGCCGGGTGGCGTAGAGGAACTTGAGCAGGATGTCCACGGCCACCAGGCCTTCCCAGCTGCGCTTGGCAAAGCCTTTGCCGATGGTGCCCAGGGTCTTGTACAGGTTGGCGTCCTGCACCGGGGACACCATGGGCACGTCCCCCATGCCGGCCTTGGCCAGCAGCATGCGCTGCAGCACGTTGTATTGGCCGAACCGGCAGGGACCGGTACCGCCCCACATCAGGAACGCCGCGCGAGACGGGTCGAAGTCCTTCTGCATGCCGCGATGGATCATGTCCCCCAGGGTGACGCAGAAGGGGTAGCACTCCTTGCCGGACACATGCTTGCGGCCAAGGGCCAGACTCTCGGGGGTGGTTTCCGGCAGCACCTCGGAATTGACCCCGCAGGAGGCGAAGGCTGCCTCCAGGGCATAGGCATGGTTGCACATGTGCGGGATGTACACCGTACGGCGCACGCCCTCGGCCAGACCGGCATGGGAACGGCTGAGGGGCGCGGGCGGCGTGATGCGCCGGGAGGTCTGGGCCCGCTCCTGCATCTCCAGGCTGTCCAGGAAGGCTTCGCAGCGGGTGACCACGCCGGCGTCGGCGGAGTGCTCGTCGATCTCGATATGCAGGGACGGCTTGCCGCCCAGCTCGCGCTCCATGTACGGCTCGATGAACGAATCCGGCCCGCAGGAGAAGTTGCCGATGATGAGCGGGTGCAGCTTGGGATGCTTGCGGATATGGCGCACGGCCGACAGCATGCGCTGGCCGGAACGCCAGTACATTTCCGGCCATTCAGTGTGGATTTCCTCGGGGGGCAGGAAGTCCATGGGAATGGCCTGAACATTCAACGTGGCCAGTTTTTTGGGAATCTCCAGGTTCAGGCCCATGTCGAAGGCATTGTAGGGCCGTCCGACAACAACCAGGGTCCGGCCGGAGGAGGCGTCCGCCTCTGCCAGGGCCTGCCGGCCGCGGGTCTGAATCTTTTCCCGGAACGTCCGCTGGGCGTGCTCGGCGGCGTCCATGGCGCGCTGCAATTCGTCGTCGCGGATGCGGAAGGGCGCGGCCAGGGCATCCTTGAGCCCCTGGAAGAGCTGCTTGCGGCCAAAGCGGTGCGCCTGCACCGGCGCCAGAATGCGCGTCCCGCCCGCGGCAGGTTCCGCGGCTTCGGCCAGGGCCTGCCGCACCTGATAGGGGAAGCTCTGCGTCAGGGGACAGGCATGCCCGTACTGGAAGGGGCCGTTCTCCTCGGCCATGTTGGTGAAGCTGGGCAGGAAGATCTGCTCCACGCCGTTGTTGAGGAGATGCCGCACATGCCCCAGGGCGGCCTTGATGGGGAAGCAGGTGTCCGCCATGGTGGCCTGCACGCCCAGGCCGATCACCTGCCGGTTGGTGCGGGGCGAAAGCACGGGCTCGAAGCCCAGCTCCCACAGCAGGGTGGCGTAATAGGGCAGGAAATCATGGAAGAAGAACACCCGGGGCAGACCGATGCGGCCGCGTTTGGCCGGCCGGCCCACGGCCTCGTGGCGGTCCGTGTAGGCCTGATGCGCGGCCTCCAGGGCCTGTTCGCGGAAGCCGAAGAGATCCGGCAGGGTGGTCTGCACGGCCTTGCGGATGTCGTACTTCTCGCAGCGGCCGCCGTAGAAGAGGAAGCCGTCTTCGCCGTCAATCTTCAGCCGGTTGATCTCGCACTGGTTGTCGCAGGCCTTGCAGGCGAAGCTGTTCTGGGTGTAGCCGCGGTCGGCCACTTCAAAGCCCTTGAAGGTGGAGTCCTTCCCGGTGGTCTGGTGGTGCTCCCGGGCGATGAGGCCCATGCCGATGGCCCCGGTATTGTCATGATGCGGCGGGACGGTGATCTGACGATCCAGGAATTTTTCGAAGGCCGCCACCACGCCCTTGTTAAAGGCCGTGCCGCCCTGGAAGAAGATGTTCTTGCCCACGGGCCGGCCCTGGACCACGCGGTTGATGTAGTTCTCCACGATGGAATAGGAAAGCCCGGCCAGCAGATCATCCTTGCCTGCACCCTGCTGCAGGGACGCCTGCAGGGAATTCTCCATGAACACGGTGCAGCGCTCGCCCAGACGGCAGGGATTGCCCGCCCCCAGGGCCATGGGGGAGAACTCGGACTTCACGCACACGTCCAGCTTCTCGGCCTGTTCCTCCAGGAAGGAGCCGGTGCCGGCGGCGCAGGCCTTGTTCATCTCAAAATCGACGATGACGCCATCCTTGAGCTGGATGTATTTGGAATCCTGCCCGCCGATTTCAAAGATAGTGTCCACCGTGGGATCAAGGTGCACCGCACCCATGGCCTGGGCGGTGATCTCGTTCTTGACCACATCCGCAGCGATGTAGTCCGCAATCATGTAGCGGCCCGAGCCGGTGGTGCCCACGCCCTTGATGACGACCTTCGGCCCCTGGCGTCCGGCCAGCTCCTGGCCAATCTCGCGCAGGCCCTGGCGCACGGCCTCGATGGGCCGGCCGGCGGTGCGCAGGTACCGGGTGGTGAGCACGCGGCCGGCGTCGTCCACCAGGGCCAGGCAGGTGGAGATGGAGCCGATGTCGATGCCCATGTACGCAGGCAGCTCGCCGCCGGCGGTTTCATCCACCGGGGCCAGCTCATGGCGTCCGCCGTTCAGGTGGCGATCGGCAAAGAGATCGCCATGCACCACCAACGGGACACGGCCGGAGTCTGTCAGCTCCTCGGCCGCGGCCAGGGTGGCCAGGGCGGCCACGTTCAGCGGGACAGCAGTCTTTTCCTGCAGGGCCTTGAAGGCCACGCCGGCGGCGCCATAGATGGTGGGCGGATCCGGCACAAAAAGATCGGGCTGGGCCAGCACGTCGCGCATGGCGGCCACCACACCGGCGTTCAGGGCCACGCCGCCCAAAAAGGCCACCCGCGGCAGCACCGTGCGGCTGCGGATGATGGCCCCCAGATAGTTGCGGGCCACGGCGTAACACAGGCCGGAGACGATGGCCTCCATGGGGGTGGCGATCTGCTGCAGGTGAATCATGTCCGACTTGGCGAACACGCTGCAGCGGCCGGCAATGCGCGCCGGCGCCCCGCCCTTTTCCAGATACGTCCTGGCCATGGCCGAGAAGGACTCGATGGTCAGCTGGAGGCGTTCTGCCTGCTGATCCAAAAAGGAGCCCGTGCCGGCAGCGCAGACGGAGTTGAGGGCAAAATCATACACCTGCCCGTCGCGCAGGAAGATGCACTTGGCATCCTCCCCGCCCATCTCAATGATGGTCTGCACGTCTGGATGCAGGGTTTGCATGGCCAGGGCCAGGGCGGCCAGCTCGTTGACGGCTGGCGCCTCCAGCTTCCTGGCGATGAACGCCCCGGCCGTGCCGGTGCAGGCCAGGCGTGCGCCGGGGAACCGGGCGGCATAGTCAGCCAGCAGGGTGGCGGCCACATGCAGGGGCTGGCCTTTGTGGCGCTGATAGACGGTATCCAGAAGCCGGCCGTCTGCTGAAAGGGCGGCGAGCTTGACGCTGACGGACCCGGCGTCAAGACCGAGGATCACGGGTGTGGACACATCCATGGAAAACGTCCTTCCTCAATGAAAATCGAGTAATGCGACTGGTCGTGTGCTCTGGGGCATGGCGTTGGCCGGGTGCCGAGGGTGCATGCCCCCACTGACTTCGGGGAACCTTCGGCAGCCAAATGGACAATATCCACAACCCGGCTGGTGTGCAACACGAAAAATGACCGAGTGGTCATATCGCGCAAACGTCAAAATTCCAACGCCTCCAGCAACCGCCCTCCTCCACTTCCGGCGGCAATCCCCCCGGACAGCGCCGGTCTGCGGTCGCACGCAATCTTGGCAGGATTCTTGCTTTTCACGAATCACCCCACCAACAGCACTACCCCAGGAGAGGCGTTGCCATGCTCTTTCTCTTGACCGGACAAGACAAGGCCAAGCGGCAAAAGGAAAGCTGCGTTGACGAAACCACAAAACGCGTCAAGGATCTCTTCATCGCCGGCCGGTTTCCCGTGGTGACCACGGATACCATGGAAGGCCGGTCCATTGAGCGCGTGCTGGGCCTGGTGGCCTGCCGTGGCTACGATTCCGAGGAAGCGTTCTTCGGCATGGCCTCCCGCGCCGTGGCCAAGGGCGCCCAGGGCATTGTGGGCTATACGGAAAACGTGGCGTTTCACCCGGATGGCAGCAAGTATTTCTCCTGCTACGGCACGGCCGTGCAGTTTGCCCGCGCAGGGGGCGGGGCAGGCGCTGGCCAGGGTGCCGGCCAGGGCGCTGCACCGGCAGCGCGGCCGGGCAACACCGTGAGCAAGAACGCCTGAGGCTGCACCGCCGGCACGCTCTCCCTCTCGTCCCTTCTTGTCCCCTGCCGTGCAACCATTCGCGGCAGGGGGCAGGCTGTCCGTGCCGCCATGCCGGCGCGACGCCTCCCCAAACATGTCGCCCGGACTTGACCAACGCCGCCTTCCTGCGTCATGCCTGTCTGGACGCCGCCTTCCACGCGCCGCAATCGCTTCGTTATCATCCACCACGCGTTGGATCGCCGCCGTCCCGAACCGCACCATGCCAGCACCACTCGACCGCAGCCCCGACGTGGCGGCCTTTCTGCAAGCCGCCGCCTGGATTCCCGGCACCCTGTCCGCCCCTCTGGCCCCCGGCGATGTCCGGTTTCTGGCCGCCGGGGAATACAACGAAAACTATCAGGTCATCGCACCGGACGGCGCCTGCTACGTCCTGCGCCTCAACCACGGCAGCCAGATCGGCCAGGACCGGCAGATCGAGTATGAATACAACGTGCTGCACGCGCTGATGCATTCCGGCGTCACGCCCAAGCCCCTCATGTGCGATCCCACGCCCCACGGCCTGGACCACGGCGCGCTGCTCATGGAATTTCTTCCCGGCCACGCCCTGGAATACCGGCGCGATGCCGCCCTGGCCGCCTGGATCTTCGCCCGCATCCACACCCAGCCCGTGCCCGCGCCCCGGGATTACGACCCGCCGCTGCTGGTGCAGCCCGAGCCCGTGGCCGCCATTGCCCGGGAAAGTCTGGGGCTCTTGTGGCGCTATCCCGAGCATCCGCGGCGCGACATCTTCACCCGGCTCATGGCCTATCACGACGAGGTGATGGACCTGCATCGCGCCCAGGGAGGCATGTTCGCCGACGAGCCCCTGGTCATCGTCAATACCGAGGTCAACTCCGGCAATTTCCTGGTGGATCGCAGCCCCTACGGCAATCCCGAGCAGGACCGCGGCTGGCTGGTGGACTGGGAAAAGGCCGTCATCTCCGTGCGGTATCAAGATCTTGGACACTTTCTCGTCCCCACCACCACCCTGTGGAAAACGGATTGGCAATTCTCGAACGCCGATCGGCTGGAATTCCTGCGCGCCTATGGCGAGGCATTGACGGAGGCCGGCGGACCAGCCATCCCCCTGGACGAGCTGTCTGCCAAGACCCGGCTGCTGGAACGCGCCATCCTGCTGCGGGCGCTTTCCTGGTGTTACATGGCCTGGTTCGAATACGTGCGCATGGATCGCGGGCTCAAACATCCCCGGACATTCCAGGTCATTGAGCGCTATCTCGACAAGCTGGATGCCTTCCTGGCCCACGCCCGGGCCGGCACCGGCCCGGGCTGCAGCCCGTGAAGCAGGCTTGACAGCCTGCGCAGATGCCGTCACAACGAAGACACTGGAAATCTCCCTCGTTCCCTCTTTCCGGATTTCTTCACAAGGAGACGGCAATGCATTCCTGCAATTCTTCCTGTCTGCCCCGTCGTGAATTCCTGAAGACCGTGGCCCTCGGCACGGCCGTGGCAGCGGTGGCTGCGTCGAGCATGTCTTCCATCGCCTTCGCCCAGACACCGGCAGACGGCCCCGTGGTCCTGCCGGCCCTGCCCTATGCCCCCAATGCCCTGGAGCCGGTGATTTCCGCCAATACCCTCGGCTTCCACCACGGCAAGCACCACGCCGGGTATGTGGCCAACACCAACCGCCTGCTCAAGGACAGCGGCATCGCCGCCACGTCCCTGGAAGACATCGTCAAGGCTGCGGCCGAACAGAAGAAACAGGGCCTCTTCAACAACGCGGCCCAGGTGTACAACCACAACCTGTACTGGCAATCCCTCACGCCCGGCGGCGGCAACATCCCCGCTGCCATGCAGGAACTGCTGACGCGGGACTTCGGCTCTGTGGACGCCGCCAAAAAGGCCCTGGCCGACTGCGCCGTGAACCGCTTTGCCTCGGGTTGGGCCTGGCTGGTGGCGGACCCGGCCGCCAAGAACACACTGAAGATCGTGGATACCATGAACGCGGAGACGCCCCTGACCATGGGACTGACGCCGCTGCTGGTCATCGACGTCTGGGAACATGCCTACTACCTGGACTATCAGAACAAGCGCGCCGACTACGCCAAGGCCGTCATCGACAAGCTGCTGAACTGGGACGCCGCCCTGGCGCGTCTCCAAAAGACGGCCTGACGCATTCTCACACGGGGATGCCGGTCCGGCCGGCATCCCCGTCCTTTGCTCGAAAATGTCTCGATTTGCTTGACCATGTTGCGCGCTGGGGCTATCTGATAGACATCGTCATGTCACGCGCGAGACCATACCGCCCATGATCTGTCCCATCGAATATCCCCTGCCCAGCGACGCCGCCGGCCTGACCTTTCTGGTGGTGGACGATTCCACTATCATGCGGCGGGTGGTGTGCAATCATCTCAAGGCATTGGGCATCACCACGTTCCTGCAGGCTGCAGAGGCGGAAACCGCCTGGACCCTGCTCCAGTCGTCCCCGGTGGACTGCATCCTGTGCGACTGGAACATGCCCGGCATGAAGGGCATTGAATTGTTGAGCCGGGTTCGCGAGGCGCCGGCGTTGCGCCACATTCCCTTCCTCATTGTTTCGGCCGAGGCGCAGCCAGACTACATTCTGGAAGCCATCAGCCGGGGCGTGACCAACTACCTGACCAAGCCCTTCACCGGCCCGGCCCTGCACCGCAAGGTGGCGGCGGCCCTGCAGGTGCGCCGTAAGGCCCAGGCCGGCGCGAATTATCCGTGAAAAAGCATGTTGCGAGAGGGGAAACCTTTTTGCAAAAGGTTNTTCAAAAGGTTTTCCCCCGAGAGTTCTTTTCAAAAACAACGTGCCCTAGTGCGGCAGGGCAATCTGGAACAGCAGGGGCCAGCGCTTCCCGGTAACGAAGAGCCGGCGGCCGGCCTCGTCCCAGGCAATGCCATTGACCACGTTGTCCGCATTGCTCACGCCGCGCGGCAGGGCCTGCTGGCAGGGCGTGAGATCCAGAAATCGTTCCACCACGCCGGTCCCTGGATCGATGACGGCCACATACGGCGCCTGCCAGATATTCGCATACAGCTTGCCCTCCACCCACTCCAATTCATTGAGATTGTGCAGGGGTCTGCCATTGGCGGTGACGGGCAGGCGGCCGGTGACGCGAAACGTCTGCGGATCCAGCAGCAGCACCTCGGCTTTGCCCTGGGTCAGGTACAGGTGCTCGGGACCCATGGCCAGGCCCCAGCCCTCGCCCTCCACGTGAAAGGTGCCGGCCAGCTCCAGCGTCTCGGCATCCCACAGCAATCCCAGACCCTCGCGCCAGGTGAGTTGCGCCAGACGGCCGCCAATGAGGGTCAGGCCCTCGGCAAAATACCGTGCGTCCAGCTTTTTTTCCGCCAGCACGCGGCCGGTCTCCAGGTCTGTCTTGCGCAGGCGGGATTCGCCGTACAGTCCCCCGCTTTCATACAACACGCCTTTGTGAAACAGCAGCCCCTGAGTGTACACGGCGGCATCGTGCGGGTATGTGGCCACGATCTCGCACGGCGTCACCGGCGCAGCCGGAGCCGCCAGGGCCGGCGACAGCCGCCACTGGCACAGCACCATGCAGACCAGCAGCACGCCGGCGGCAGCCTTTACGCAGGCAGGAAAAGTGCGTACGCTCATAAAAATGTCCTCATGTTCGTTGCCAGGGCTCCATGGCGACACTGGTGCTCCATGCACAGCCGGCATTGCGCCGGCGCAACACCACAACCCCACAGGACGCCACCCATGCATTGCACGCTTCTGCAGGCCGCACGCCGCTCCCGGACCATTCTTGCCACCCTGCTGCTGGCAGGAGCCCTGTCTCTGCCATGCGCCGGACCAGCCCACGCCGAGCAAGACCCCCGCGTGCTGCAGCTCAAGCACCTGATTCTTGATATCCAGAACAACAGCACCCTGGCCATAACCAATATGACCCTGTGCAGCAAGATAGAGGGATTCGCGTCCTACGAGCCGCTGCCCACCACCGTCATCCCCCCGGACGGCAAGTTCCTGGTGTATTACGAACCGCTGAACTGGTTCACCCGGCAGGCTGACGGCCGCTACGAGATTTCCGTGGTGCAGGACATGCGCATCAAACTCGGCGAGGAAGTAATTTACTTCCGCGAGAATCTGTACACCCACGCCCTGACCTCGCAGCATCCGGTGCTGGACTTTTTCGCCATGAACACCCTGGATCTGCATGCCCTGCCGCCCGGCGAATACACGTATGAAGTCATCTTTAAGGACCTGCTCAAGAAGCAGGAAGTCACGGCGTCCACGCCGTTCCAGATCGTCAAGCCTGCGGGGCAATAGGGCAAGCTCTCTTTGAACGGAGTTCTCGGGGGAAAACCTTTTGCAAAAAGGTTTCCCCTCTCGCAATGTCCTCTTTCAAAATTACAATGCTCTAGCCCAAGCACTGCCTCGCACCTGCTACGCCGCGCCCGGGATGCTGCATCCTTGGCGCGGCTTTTGCTTGCTCCTGGCATCCTGTCAATTTGATGTCAAGGAGACCGCCATGTCCCATTTCGCCCCTCCAGCCGGGCAGTTTGCCGGCCAGTCCCTGCAGGAACAGCTGCGCCGCCAGATGCTCCGCCAGCTCAAGGACGCCGGCCTTCGCGAAGCCATGCTTTCGGAATACAAGGAAATGGCTTCCACAGTGAGCGCGTTGCTCCACGTGCTGGCCCAGGAAGGCGTGCCCGACCGCCTGCCCGCCGAGGCCCAGGCACAATATGGCGAGTGCATGGCCCGGCTCACCCAATCCAGCATCCGCTGCCAGATGCTGGCCCAGGAATCCATCAATGCGGACGCCGTGCTGCACCTGGCCGTGGCAGACACCAGCGGCGACCGCGTGCAATAAGGAGTTGCTTATGGACGGCATTTCCCGTCTTGCCGGCACCTTTCCCAGCCTTGCGCCCGACCGCGCCTCCCAGCGAGACGAGGTGCAGGTGCAGGAACAGGAAGAGGCGCCCCGTCAACGTCCCGACACCGTCACCCTGCGAGGCAAAGCCCTGGCGGATCAGACGGCGCCTATGGACATGGCCGAGGCCCGGACTCTGCTGGAGCGCATTGCCGCCGAGCCCGAAGCCCTGCTGCATGCCCACGACACCTTTTCCCCGGCCAGCGTGGCGCGCCTGCTGGAGCTGGACGCGGCCTGATCCAGGACACCTCACGGGGATTCCTCAATGATGCCGAGGCCTCCCCGTGAGCTTCCCCTGCCCCTCACTGCTGCAGCAGGCGGGCGGTGAAGCCGCCTGGCCGCAGGTCGATGCGCGCGTAGCCACCGGCATCCAACGCACCGGGATTGATAAGAATGGTGCGGCCGAGTCGGTCTTCGCAGGCGCTTTCGTGGATATGCCCGGTGAGGCACACATCCGGCTGCACCCGCTCCAGAAAGGCCCGCACCGCCGGGCTGCCCACATGCACCCCGCCGCCAATGGTGTCCGCCTGGGTATCCTTTGGCGGATTATGAATGACCACAAGCAGATGCCGGAATGTCCTGGCCTGCTCGTAGGTGGTCTCCAGCCAGTGCTGCAGCCGCTCCTCGCTCACCTCGCTGGGGGTGCCGAAGGGGGTGAAGGTGGATGCCCCCACGCCCATGACGCCCAGGGCCGGGTATTCGGAGTCCAGCACCCGGGCGGCGCAATGCAGGTTGATGCCTTCGCGCTGAAGCAGACCGGTCACGATGGGCATGTCCATGTTGCCAATCTGGGCCAGCACGTTGGGATTGGCCTTTCTGGCGGCCGCCAGGATGCGGGCTGCCTCCTTTTCGCCGCCGCGGTTGGTCAGGTCGCCGCTGAGAATGATGCCGCGGGCCTGGGCCACGCCGGGGATGCTGGCCAGACGGTCCACCTGTTGATGAATATCACCCACACCGATCCAATAATCACCGATTCCTGCTTGCTGCATCGTGCCTTGCTCCGGTATGCTTTGTCCTGCTGATACGGGCATACTGTTTCAAAATCGACGCCATCATGCAAGCATCCACCTCGCCGCCCCCACCTGCCCCGGACTCGGACGCCCGCAAGGCCGCCCTGCGCCGGGAAATGCTGCGCCTGCGGACCGGCATTGCCGGCGAGGCGCACGCCCGTTATTCCCGTGCTGCCCAGGAACGCCTGCTGGCCCTGGACGCCTGGCAAGCCGCAGCGGAAATCTTCTGCTACTGCGCCGTGCGCAGCGAACTGGACACCCGCCTGCTGCTGGAGGATGCCTGGGCCCGCGGCGTGCGGCTGCTGCTGCCGCGTTGTGTGCCCGACCAGCCCGGGGTCATGGATCTGGCCTGTGCCTGCGACGCCGCCGTGCTGCGCCCCGGCGCCTTCAACATCCCCGAGCCGGATCCTGCCCACTGCCCTGCGGCGGGAGCCTGCGCGCCGGATGTGGCCGTGCTGCCCGGCGTGGCCTTCGATCGCGCCGGCCATCGCCTGGGGTACGGCGGCGGCTATTACGACCGTCTGCTCGCCAAGGGCCGGGTGCAGCCCAGGTTGCGCGTGGGTTTGTGCTTCTCCGTGCAGCTTGTGGACGCCCTGCCCGCAGACCCCTGGGACGCGCCCGTGCATGTGATTGTCACCGAATCGGAGGTTGTGTGGATATCCAGGTGATTCCCTTCGCCTTTCCCAACGTGCCCGGCGTCCGCTGCGCCTTTTCCACACGCCTGGGCGGGCTTTCTGACGGGGCGTATGGCCGTGCGAACATGAGCTTCGACGTGGGCGACTCCCCCGAGGCCGTGCGCGCCAACCGCCGCGCCCTGCAGGCATCCCTGGGCTTTTCCGTCTGGACCGAATGCCGCCAGGTGCACGGCGACGTCACCCTGTTTGATCCCGACTTCGGCGACGTGGACGCCCCCGGCAGCATGGACGGCGACGGCTTGGCCACCACCGAACCGGGCCGGGCGCTGATCATCAAGACCGCAGACTGCCAGCCCGTATTCATCGCCCATGCCGGCGGCCGGCATCTCCTGGCCCTGCATGTGGGCTGGCGCGGCAACCGCATCGGCTTCATCCAGGCTGCCATCGGCCAGTTCTGCGCCCGCTACGACCTCGCGCCGGCAGACCTGCTGGCCGTGCGCGGCCCCAGCCTGGGGCCGGCCGCCAGCGAATTCATTCATTTTGACGCCGAATGGGGCGAGACATTCTCTCCCTGGTTCCAGCCCCAGACGCACCGCGTGCACCTCTGGCAGCTCACCCGGGATCAACTCCTGGCCGCCGGCCTGCCGGCCTGTCACATCTATTCCCTGGATCTCTGCACCGCCAGCCTGCCCGGGCACTTCTTCTCGTACCGCCAGTCCCGCATCACCGGCCGCATGGCCAATGCGATTTGGCGGGAAGAGGGATAGGAAAAAGCAAAAGGAACCAGGGGGGATAATCCCCCCTGGCCCCCCTGATAGTGTTGGCCCCTGCGGCGGAGCATATACTCCGCCGCAGGGGCCAACACTATTGGAGGGGGCTTGGGGGAAACCAGTTCCCCCAAACACGCGCTTTTCTCTTCTCTCTCTACCAGATCTGCCGCACTTTCACGCCGCAGCCGGCGATGTGCTCCTTGAGCTGGCGGATGGTGTACGTGCCGTAGTGGACAATGGAGGCGATGAGGGCGGCGGAGGCGCGGCCCTGGGTCAGGGCATCCACCATATGATCGGGGTTGCCCGCGCCGCCGGAGGCGATGACGGGGATGGTCACGGCGTCGCTGATCATGCGCGTCAGGGTCAGCTCGTAGCCTTCCTTGGTGCCGTCGGCATCAATGGAATTGAGGCAGATTTCACCTGCGCCCAGGGCCTCGCCGGTCTTGGCCCAGTCCAGGGCATCCAGGCCGGTGTGGGTGCGGCCGCCATGGATGACGATTTCGTAGCCGCAGGGAATCTTTTCGGAAACAGGCACCTTGAGCACGTCCATGCCCAGCACCACAGCCTGGGAACCGAAGGCCGCCGCGCCCTGGGAGATGATGTCCGGATGCTTCACCGCGCCGGAGTTCACGGAGACCTTTTCCGCCCCGGCCAGCAGGCAGGCGCGCATGTCTTCCACGGTGTTAATGCCGCCGCCCACGGAAAAGGGAATGAAAATCTTGGACGCGACCTCGTTCACCACATCCAGAAAGGCCATGCGGCCTTCATGGGAGGCGGTGATGTCGTAAAAGACAATCTCGTCCGCGCCTTCCTCGTAATAGATGCGGGCAGATTCCACGGGATCGCCGATGTCCACGTTGCCCACGAACTTGACGCCCTTGGTGAGGCGGCCGTTGCGCACGTCCAGGCAGGGGATGATGCGTTTAGACAGCACGGCGTTCCTCCTGGCAGTATTCCCAGAAATTTTTCAGGAGCCTCAGGCCCGGGCGGCCGCTTTTTTCCGGGTGAAACTGCACGGCCCACAAGCCCGGCGCACCGTGCACGGAACAAAAGGCCTGGCCGTACGTGGTGGTCCCGATGACGAATTCCGCCTTAGGATCGGGATAATACGAGTGCACAAAGTAAAACTCACTCTCCGGGGCAATACCCTCGAACAGCGGGCAGGGGGCGTGCAGGTGCACGCGGTTCCAGCCCATGTGCGGCACCCGGATGGACGAGCCAGTTTCGTCGGTCCAGGCCGGATTGAACAGCACGCATTCGCCGGGAATGATGTCCAGGGCCTTGGTGTTGTTCTCCTGGGAATAGGACAGCAAAATCTGGCAGCCCACGCAAATGCCCAACAGGGGCTTGTCCGCCTGG
This sequence comes from Megalodesulfovibrio gigas DSM 1382 = ATCC 19364, assembly GCF_000468495.1. Lineage (NCBI taxonomy): Bacteria > Pseudomonadati > Thermodesulfobacteriota > Desulfovibrionia > Desulfovibrionales > Desulfovibrionaceae > Megalodesulfovibrio > Megalodesulfovibrio gigas. Next base: position 1,645,116 of record NC_022444.1, on the reverse strand, counting down.
ACCATCTCCCGTATAAGATGATCTAGGCCCGTGGCCTGCAGCTCCCCCATGGCCTGGCCCGCCGCGCCGACCCCCGGAAAAATCAGGCCGCGCGCCGTGCCGATGACGGCAGGATCGTTGGTGATGGCATTGGGAATGCCCAGGTGGTCCAGCGCCCGCTTGACGCTGGTCTGGTTTCCGGCCTTGTAATCTAGGATGGCAAGCATGCTGCTCCTCCCGAAAGTTAGGCTGGTTGGATAGCAGAGGACGCAGGCAGGAGCAAGGGATGCCGGTGCGGCAGTTGCGGCGGGGCAGGCGTTGCGTCAACGCTTTGCAAGCCATGCCCGCATGTTGCGAAATGGCAGTTTTTCACGGCGGAGGGATTATGAAATGGCTCTTGTTGCTGATAGGAATGCTCTGTATCGGGCTGATGCTGCTTTCCCCGGGACAGGCCCTGGCGGCAGGCGCCGTCTTCACCCCGGCCCCGGACATGGCGGCGGACGCCAATAACGCCAGCGCATCCCAGCCAGCCAAAGTGCTCCGGGCGCGCGTTGTCACCGTCAACACCTTGCTGCTGTTTCCGGAGACCAAAGGCAACGCCACGCCGGATGCGGCCGCTGCGTTGGCGTTCAATCTGTTCGACAACATGACGGTGCAGGTAACGCCCACACGGTGGGAAACCTCCAGCGATGGCAACACGACGATCTTTGTGGGACAGAACGATGCCGCCGTGGGCGGCGAATCCCGCATCGCCAACACCGGCGGCGTGCTGTATGGCATGATCCGGACCGGCGGCAAACTGCTGTACGAGCTGCTCCCGGCCGGGGGAAATGCGTATCTGCTGCGGGAAATCGACCAGACCACCTACCCCGACGAGAAAGAGGCCCTCCCCCCAACGCCGCTGCCCCAACTTGATCCTGCAAGAACAAGCTCGCAGCGGGATGATGGCTCAGCCATCGACGTCATGATGGTCTACACTGCCGCCGCCAGAAATGCCGTGGGCGGCACGGCAGCCATGGCCTCCCTCATCAACCTGGCCTTCAGCGAAACCAACCAGGGGTACGCCAACAGCGGCATGGTGCAGCGCTACCGCCTGGTGCATGCTGCGGAAGTGAGCTACGACGAAAGCTCCGGCTTCGACGACGCCCTCTCGCGCCTGCAAAACACCTCCGACGGGTACATGGACGAAGTGCATACCCTGCGCGACCAGTACGGCGCGGACATCGTCACCCTGCTCATCGACAACAGTGACTATTGCGGGCTGGGCTACCTGATGACCTCCCTGAGCAGCGATTTCGCCGCCTGGGCCTTCAACGTGGTCAGCCATTCCTGCGCCACGGGCTACTACTCCTTTGCCCACGAATGCGGCCACAACCAGGGCGCGCATCACGACAGGGCCAGCACCAGCGGCCAGGGCGTCTACAGCTATTCTTACGGCTACCAGCAGCTTTCCGCTTCGCCGCAGTTTCGCACCATCATGGCCTATAACTGCTCTGGCGATGGCTGCGAGCGGGTGAACTACTGGTCCAACCCTGAGGTGTCCTACAACGGCTATCCCACTGGCGTGGTGTCTACCGCAGCGGACTCTGCGGATAATCGCATGACGCTGGACAACACCCGCACCACGGCGGCCAACTGGCGGCAGGCCGTTGCCCCCAAAAGCAGCACAACGGTTGCGCCGCAACTGCTTCTCTTGACAAACTGAGCAACATGAACACCGGGCCGGCGCTGGTGTGCCGGCCCGGTGCATTCCGATTATCCAAGACGTTCCAGCCGCACCGCCACTTCCACGTGCGGCGTGTGGGGGAACATGTCCACGGGCTGCACGGCAGTCACGGCATAGGCCTGCCCCAGCTTCGCCAGATCCCGGGCCAGGGTGGCCGGATTGCAGGACACCGCCACGATGCGCGCCGGCAACGCCTTGAGCAGCCAATCCACCACGGCCGGCTCCATACCGCCGCGGGGCGGGTCCACCACGACCACATCCGGTACAAAGGGCGCGCCCTCCACGCCGCGGCGCAGGTTCACCGCCTTGAAAGACGGGGCGACATCCCCCAGCACGGCCTTGTTGGCCGTGGCGTTCTTTTGCGCATCGCGGACGGCTTCGGCCGAGGCGTCCATCCCGGCCACGGCCGCGGCATGCCGGGCCAGCCACAGGGCGATGCCACCGGAACCGCAATACAGGTCCAGCACCTTTTCCGTCCCGGTCAGGCAGGCCATTTCCCGAATGGTTTCGTAGAGTTTGACGGCGCCCTGGGTGTTGGTCTGGAAGAATCCGTCCGCCGAGACGTGAAACACCAGATCACCCAACGGCATGGGCAGCCGCAGGGGGCCACCGTGCCGGCGCAGCTCCTCGCCCTGGGCCAGGGGCACGGGAGAGACCCGCACATGATGCACCACCGCCGCCACGCTCAGGAACCGGGCCTTGAGCACACGGGTCAGCTCGGCCACGGCCAGGTCTGCCTCCGGATGCCGGGCGGTGATGAGCTGCACGAACATCTGCATGGGCAGATCGGTCCCGGCATCGGCCTGACGCAGGGTGCAGAACCGCCAGCAGCCGGTGCGGGTGGCTTCGTCCCAGGCTGGCAGACCGCTCTGGGCCGTCCAGGCGCGCACCTGCTCCAGCACGGCCATGGCCTCGGGGTGCATGAGCTTGCAGGCCGTGACATCAAGCACTTCATGGCTGCCGCGCTTGCGCAGGCCCAGGTGCAGGGGGGTGCGGGAGTCGCCGGGCATGAAGGCGAACTCCATCTTGTTGCGATAGCCATACTCCAGGGGCGAGGCGATGCACGGGGCGACCAGATCGGCCGCAGCCTTGCCCGTCTCTCCGCCCAGGCGGGCCAGGGAGTCCTGTACCAGACGGGATTTCCAGCGCAGCTGCTCGGGGTAGGCCAGGTCCTGCCAGGTGCAGCCACCGCAGGGACCAAAATGCGGGCAGGCTGGCGTTGTCTGGTGTGGGGAGGGCTCCAGCACGGCCACGGCTTCGGCCTCGGCGAAACGGCCCTTGACTGTACCGGTCAGGGCTTTCACGCGCTGGCCGGGCAGGCCGCGCTCCACAAAGACCACCATGCCGCTGGCGGCGTCCCGCGCCACGCCGCGGCCTTGCAGTTCCAATGAATCAATGGACAATTCGACGATGTCGCCAGTGTGCATGTCGCTCCCGGGCGGCGGGGTCCGCCGCATCTTGAATCTTGACAGAAGGGGACATTCCGGCAAAGATGCCGTCCCAGTCCCTGTATGTGAAACCATTCACGTCCACTGCCTTGGGGTGTGGACAGTTCGAGGAGCCTCCGTTATGGAAACCCTGGCCGAGCTTTACCACAACATGCTGCAGTCCACCTTTGCCGGCACCTTGGGCGTGCTGGGTATTTTCACGTACATGGGGCTGATTCTTTCCACCGCCATGTACCGCATTTTCAAGGGCGACCACATGCATCATTAAGATACTCCGTATTATTCCCCCCGGCAACCCGGATGGAATGTGCGGAACACCGACTCCGTAGTATTCCCCCCGGCAACCCGGATGGAATGTGCGGAACACCGGTCAAGGCCTGCCCCCCATCTGGCGGGTGGCACTTGCCTGACGGTGAAGCTCCCCGCTGGCCATGTGCATGGCTGGTGCGGGGCTGATGTATTGTTGTTACGCCAAGATACGTGCAGCCATGGGCTGCCTGATCGTCGAAGGGAAGCCCGGCGCTGGTGCAGGGCTTCCCTTTTTGCACGGCCCGGGAGCGGCCCTGTGGGGCCCGGGTGCTCCCCTCTCGCGCGCTCCCCTTCCAACACTTTGCTGGTGACGTTGAATCACCATACAAGTCTTTGGAAAGGGGGTTCGGGGGAAGAACCTTTCTTTAGAAAGGTGTTCCCCCGAGGGTTCTTTTCAAAATCAATATGCCCTAATCTTTCTCTTTCCACCACAGGCAGCCGTCCTGATCTTCCGCCACCTGCATCAGGTACTTGCCGTATTCGTTCTTGATCATCTCCTGCGCCAGGGCCTTGAGCTGCTCCGCATTGATGTAGCCCATGCGAAAGGCGGTCTCCTCCACCGAGGAAATGCGCGTGCCCTGCCGGGACTGCACGGCCTGAACGAAGCTGGAGGCCTGGTGCAGGCTCTCGTGGGTACCGGTGTCCAGCCAGGCAAAGCCGCGACCCAGGAATTCCACGGTCAGCTCGCCGCGCTTGAGATACTCGTTGTTCAGATCCGTGATTTCCAGCTCGCCGCGCGCCGAAGGCTTGAGCCCCTTGGCCAGCTCCACCACCTTTTCATCATAGAAATACAGCCCGGTGACGGCAAACTTGCTCTTGGGCTTGGCAGGCTTTTCTTCGATGGACAGCACGCGGCAGTCCTGGTCGAACTCCACCACGCCGTAGCGTTCGGGATCATTCACCTTGTAGCCAAACACCACGCCGCCCTTCTCCACATTGGTGCAGCGGCGCAAGATCTCGGGCAGGCCGTGGCCGTAAAAAATATTGTCTCCCAGCACCAGGCAGGCCTTGTCCCCGGCCAGGAAGTCTTCGCACAGCACAAAGGCCTGGGCCAGGCCTTCGGGCTTGGGCTGGACGACGTACGTAAGCGACAGGCCAAACTGCGAGCCGTCCCCGAACATGGCCTCGAAGCGCGGCAGGTCCACAGGCGTGGAGATAATGGCGATCTCGCGCAATCCCGCCAGCATGAGCACCGAAAGCGGGTAGTAGATCATGGGCTTGTCGTAGATGGGCAGGAGCTGCTTGCAGACGCCCCGCGTCACCGGGTACAGCCGCGTGCCGGAACCGCCGGCCAGGATGATCCCTTTCATACTTCCTCTGCGCGTTGGTGGTTGCAATCACTGGCAGGCCTGATACCTTGTTTCCCCATGGAAGGAAACCCCGCCCCCGCTCCTGGCCCAGGGCTGCGCTGCCGCCGTGTGCGTGGCAGCGCCTTTGATGTGGACGACATCTTTCTGCTGGCCGACACGCCGGGCCACGGCGCGGATCTGCTGGCCCTGGCGCCCATCCCCCCCCTGCCCGTGGGCAGTCTGTGGGGCGATGGGACCACGCCATGGCTGCAGGTGCTGGGCCGCGTGCTGCTGCCGGCCTGCACGCCCCATGCATGCATCGGCTGGTGGTGCCGTTGTCTGGATCCCACCCCGTTCTTCCATGAACAGGAAGTGGACGGACGACTGTGGAAAACCGGCCTCTCCCTGGCCTGGATCACCCTGAGCGACAAGGGCGCAGCCGGCCAGCGCGAAGACAAGGGCGGTCCCCTCATCGAGGAGACGGCCCGGGCGCACATTGCCCTGTGCCACGCCGCAGGGTTTCTGCTGCCGGACGAGCCCCGGGCCCTCAAGGCCCTGCTCATGGATCTGGCGCTGCATCAGGGCTATGATCTGGTGTGCACCACCGGCGGCACCGGCCTTTCCCCGCGGGACACCACGCCAGAAGCCACCCTGGCCGTCATCGAGCGTCGGCTGCCCGGCTTCGAGCAGGCCATGATGCAGACCAGTCTGGCCAAGACGCCCACCGGCGCGATCTCCCGGGCCGTGGTGGGCACCCTGGGGAACGCCATCCTCATCAACCTGCCCGGCAGCCCCAAGGCCATCCGCGAGAACTTCGCCGCCATCCTGCCGGCCCTGCCCCACGCCCTGGCCAAACTGCAGGGCGACCCTGCCGACTGTGCCGCCCGTTAACCCCTACCCAAGACATCCCTGCACATCCCCATGAAGAACATCCTTTCCGCCATTGCTGTGCTCTGCCGCATGGTCAAGATTGAGCACTCCGTCTTTGCCCTGCCCTTCGCCTATCTCGGGGCCTTCGTGGCCGCCGGCGGCTGGCCGGGCTGGCAGCCCTTTGCCCTGCTGACCATCGCCATGGTGGCCGTGCGATCCTTCGCCATGGCCTGCAACCGGCTGGTGGATGTGCGCTACGACCGCGAAAACCCGCGCACCAAAGGCCGCCCCCTGGTGACGGGAGAGATCACCCCGGTCCAGACGCAACTGTTCCTGCTGGCCACGGCTCTGGTCTTCGTGGCGGCCTGCGCCGGCCTGAACCGGCTCTGCCTCGTGCTTTCGCCGGCAGCCCTGGCGCTGTCCGTGCTGTACAGCTACACCAAACGCTTCACCTGGCTGTGTCATTTCGTGCTGGGACTGGTCATCGGGCTGGCGCCGGCGGCGGGATGGATCGCCGTGCAGCCGGACTTTGCCATGCCGGCGGCCTTGTGGTCCCTGGGGGTGCTGTTCTGGGTGGCGGGATTTGATCTGCTGTATGCCTGTCAGGACGTGGACTTCGACCGCCGCATGGGCCTGTACTCCCTGCCCGCGGCCTTCGGCATCCCGACGACCCTGGCCGTCTCCACCTTCAGCCACGCAGTGACGGCGATCTTCTTCCTGCTGGCCGGCTGGGGTGCGGGGCTGGGCTGGCCGTATTTCGCGGCCTGGGGCCTGTGCTCCGCGCTGCTTTTGTGGGAACACACCCTGGTGAAGGCGGACGACCTCTCCCGGCTGACCCTGGCCTTCTTCACCCTCAACGGCGTCATCTCCATCGCCCTGTTCGCCGGGGCGCTGTGGTCCCTGCTGCAGGCATAGGCCAACGCCGTTAAGAAAAATCCGTGCGAGAGGGGAAGAGCCTTTCTTCAGAAAAGTTTTTCCCCTGAGCGCTCTTCTTAAAAAGACAAGGCCTTACCCCAGCCCTTCCAGCTCCTGCAGCTCTTCCAGGCGGTGCTGGCTCATGGGCAGGGCCTCGCCACGATTGACCTTGCGGTAGGTCGCAAAGGTGTGGCGGGCCACCATCACCACATCGTGCAGGGACGGCATGGCCGCCAGCAGGCTGCGGCGCTCCGGCAGCCGCTGCGGTGCGGGCTCGGCATCGTGCATGATGTCAAGGAACACATCCATCGACGTGGCGCCCACGCCCTCCCTGACCAGGGCATCCGCCAGCTGGCGGGCTGTGTCGTGCGGATGGGGCGTGAAGCAGCAGGCGCGGCGGGCAGCGTCATAGACCATGGCCGGCCGCTTGGTGCGGCGCAACGTCTGGCCCATCAAGCCGGCGGCAACCGTCAGCTCGCCGTCACGCACGCAGGCTTCGGCCACGGCGCAGGCAGGTTCCACCTGCGGATTGGCCTGCCGCAAGGGATCCAGCATGGCCCAGGCATCGTAGCTTTTGCCGGCCCTGGCCAGGGCCTTGGCGCCTTCCTGCAGGTGATGCCGCACCTTGTCCGGGCGGCCTTGTTCCTTCCATTCCCGGGCCAGCTGCCGATGCTGCGCCGCCGGGCATTGCGTTGCAGCGGGCGGAGGTGGGGGCGGGGTGAACGTCCGCTCAATCTCCACCTGAATGGATTCCAGAGCCGCCAGCTTGCCCGCGAAGGCCCCTTCGGAACAGGCCTGGCCGTTGAGGGAATCCAGAATCTCCTGCGCCAACACGGGCGCGCGCTGCACGGCCCGCAGGCTCTCGCGCAGCAGGGCTTCCGGCGAATAGGGCCGCAGGCAAAAACCGGAGCAGCCCGCAGCCATGGCCTGCAACACCGTGGAAGACCGGCTGTTGGTGGCCAGGGCCACCACCGGCGTCGTGGCCAGTCTGGGATGCAGCCGAATGAGCCGGACGAACTCCACGCCGCTCATCTCCCGGCAATCCTCATCCACCAGCACCAGATCCGCCCCATGTTCTGCCAGATGCCGGGCAGCTTCCAGTCCGGAAGCCAGCCAGCGAGGCTGCGGCAGTCCCAGTCCACGCAGCACCTTGGCATCGATGCGGGCATGGGTCTCCGCCTTGGCCACGCACAGGATGCTGGCGTTGGCCGGCAGGCCGCCCATGGCGGCGCGAGCGGCGGTATGCACAACGGCTGGCCGGGGGGCATGATAGGACGGTGCAGGCATGGCGGGCGCTCCTGGATTCACGATGTCGATCACCTTTGTTCATCGTCCATCCTGGCCAGGAGTTTAGAGCCGGGCTGCACCTTTGGCCAGCTCCCGGGGACTCGTCTCGCATCCGTCATACGAATCCCTGGCTGCGGGGCGGCATAAAAAAACCTACATGAATCCATGCCACTCCGCATCACGACGGAGGAGCCCTGTTTTTTGGAACCCGCCATGGTCCTGTAACAACGCAATGCTACAAGAGTGCATCCATTTTTATTGAGGAGGATCAGTCATGACGCATTCCCATCTCCACGAAATCCGCTCCTGGCTGGAAACGCAACTTGCCCGGCTGGAGTCCGAACGCTACGATCTGGAAGTGGAATCCTGCGCCGACGAGAACGAGTTTGCCTCCCAGGTGGCAGAAGCCCACATCAAGGTGGCCGTGCGTGAACGCGTGGCCCAGCAAGTGCGCGAAATCCAGACCGCCCTGCGCCGGCTCGACCGCAGCGACTTCGGCTGCTGCGAGGAATGCGGCTGCGAAATAGGCGTGGCCCGGCTCAAGGCACGGCCCACGGCGCTGCTGTGCGTGGACTGCCAGACCGAACGCGAAAGCCAGGCCGCCGGCTTCTAACACAAACGACTGCTGAAACGAGCCCTCGGGGGACAACCTTTCTGGAGAAAGGTTCTTCCCCCGAACCCCCTTTCCAAAGACTNAAGGAGTTCTCGGAGGAAGAACCTTTCTGAAGAAAGGTTCTTCCCCCGAACCCCCTTTCCAAAGACTTTTATTAGCAAAAACAAGCCAATAAAGAGTTTCGGAAGGGGGCGCCCGGTTGCGAAGGGGCAGGGAGAACCCTTTCCAAAAGGGATCCTCCTTCTTTGCGCCAACCTGTGACGTTGCGCGCCTCGTTCGAGAGCGCAACACCGGCTCGTTTTGTTCGCGCTGCACCCACTGCCATGCCACATGGGGTTGCATGGGCGCAGTCGTCCGCCTTGTCTTTCTGCCGACTCACCCCGGGACTGTTCGTGCCCGGGTTTTTTTTCGTCCAATGACTTTTGGGGGCAGCAATCTCTTGACGAAACACCACGACGTGATACTATGTAAGAAAGATTCCGAAGACGAACACCCAGCACCCATGCACTTGAGGAGGGCCACAATGCAACTCGACGCCTACAAGAACTGCCAGATCAACTGGGACCTGACGCCCGAGGAAGCCGTGACCCTGTACCTCGAATGGGGCAATAACAACTGGCACGGCAAGCACCCGCCTGTGCGCTCCAAGCACGATGTGGCCCACTATTTTGTGGTGGACACCTGGGGCGAAAAGCCCACCGTCCGGCTGGTGCGACGCAACAGTGAAGAAGCCGTGGACTTGGCCGCCCTGCCCCTGCCGGAAAATCTGGCCGGAGAATTCCGACACGAGACCGGCAGCCGAAAAGGCATCTACCACCCCACGGAACCCATCAAGGACTGGCTCAAGGGACAAATGCATCACTGAGCCGCCACGACATTGACCGTTCACAAAAAGTGTCTATGAGCAGGGAGCCCGCCTTGGGGCTCCCTTTTTCATGGCAGGAAACCGCAATGTTCTCCGCCCCCTCTCCCCTGCGTCCGGCCACGCTGGCAGATGCCGCTTTTCTGGCGACGGCAACCCTGGGCGCGTCGCGCTCGCACCTGCCTGCGGGGTATTTTGACCTGTTTTTCCCAGGTGACGATGCCTTCCGTCTGGCCCTGCTTGAGCAGGCGCAGCATACGACGCATCGCGGCTGGGGGCACTGGTCCGACTACCACATCCTGTCTCCGGCCGGTGCGATATGCGCCTGCCCGGCGGCGGCCCTGCCGGCGTTCCCGTTTCCCGTCGCCGCCTTGCACGAGGCCGCCACGCGCCTGGGATGGACAGCGGCCGAGGTGCAGGCCGCCCAGGCCCGCATTGACGACTATCTGTACAACATTGACGATCTGGAGATGGCAGGGGACGCCCGCACCTGGTTCGTACAGTTCCTGTACGTGGCGCCACAGTGGCGGCAGCGCGGCATTGCCCGCAGGCTGATGACCCATACCCTGCGAGAGGCCCGGGAAGCGGGAATGCGCCGCGTCGAACTGTTTACGGACACCGGCAACGCGCCGGCGGAACAGCTCTACGCCAGTCTGGGCTTTGCCTGCATCGGGGAATATCGCTACCAGCGTCTGCCGCCCGAGCAGGTGGCGCTGCTGGGGCCAGGCATGCGGCGCTGGATGCTGTCGCTTTAGAGCAAGTTATCTTTGAAAGGAGTTCTCGGGGGAAACCCTTTNAGAAAGGTTCTTCCGCCCTTCAAGAGCTGGCCCCCTTTCCAAAGACGTTTATTATACTTTCAGGCTACTATCAAAGTTTTGGAAGGGGAAAGCACGAGAGGGGAAGCCTTCTTAAAAAGGCTTCCCCTCTCGCAACGTCCTTTTCAAAGCTGGTTTACTCTAGAAGAACTTGTCCTGCAGCCCGAAGGGGTCCTTGAATTCCAGGGCAGGATCGAACCTGAGCTTCTTTTCGCCGCGGTTGTCCACGTACTTTTCGAGTTCCAGGTCAATGGACAGCGGCACGTCCACGCCGGCCTGGGCCAGCATCTGGCGCAGGATGCCTTCCGCCTTGGTGGAGAAGGCCACGGAATCGCCCAGAATGCGCATGCCTTCTGCCGGGTTGTGGAAGCCCACGGAGTTTTCCGCCCCCATGAACAGCTGGCGCAGGAAGCCTTCCATGTACAGGTCCTTGGCCTTGTCGTACATGTCCTGCTGCACCTGCACGCCTTCGGCCTGCTTGGCGTGGGTCAGCTCAAAGAGCTTGGCCACGGTGGCGCTGGCGTAGCCCGCGCGCAGCATCAGGGACACAGTACGGTCCTGGATGGAGAACACACGTTCGCGCAGCCAGTCCGTGCTTTCGGCGTGGCACTGGCGGCAGGCCTTCATGTCGCCCTGGACAGGACTCATGACGCGGTGGTCGCTGATCTTTTTCACACCCATGGTAGTGTAGGGCATGTGGCAGTCGGCACAGGAGGCGCCGGCCTTGAAGTGCGTGGAGCCCATGGTGAAGTATTCGAATTCAGGATGCCGCATGAAGGGCATGCCGAAGCCGGTGACACTCTGCTTCCATTCGATGACCGTAGGGTCGTTGCGGATCTGCTTGATGATGTTTTCCACGCTGATGTTGCCCCAGGTGCTGCCCTGCCAGGGGAAATACAGGGCCTCGGACTTCTTGTCCGCATCCTTGGGGATGTTGTACGTCACATGACACTGGGCGCAGATGGCGGAACGCATCTGCTGGCGGGTCAGCGTTTCCGCCGGCGCGCCAATTTCCTGCAGGGCCTTGGTCAGGGTGAAGCCACGGGAGACCTGCAGGGTCAGATCCTTGTTGTTGTGGCAATCGATGCATGCCACGCCAAGTTCCCGATCTTTTTCCGGAATCTGGGCGAGGACCTCGCTGAAGGGCTTGGCGTAATAGTCCTTGCCCATTTCCTTCTCAAGTCTGGCGGCATAGGGGGATTTGCAGGAAAGGCACACCCCGCCAGACTTCAGGCGGGAGGAGTCGATTTCCAGCTGATCGCGCACCATGTAGGCATGGCCGCGGGGTTCGTTGTATTCGATGCCGAAGCCCCAGCCGTTGAACAGCAGGGCCATGTAGGGGAACTGGGAGAGCTTGTCCACGGTCACCTGGCCGCCATCCATGCCGGTCTTGTACTTGCTGCGGCGGGTGTCCACGGGTTTTTCGGTGAGCTTCCAGGTTTCGTACTGCTCGGGGTAGGCCTTGCCCCAGACGGCGGGGTCGATTTCGCCATCGGGGATACGCACCGGCTGCACCATTTCCGGTTTGGGCGGCGCCTGGCAGGCCCACAACCCCAGCAGACACAGCACCGCCAGCCACATGCCGAATCGTTTCATCGTGCGTTGCATTCGCTGTCTCCTCCTCAGAAAGTTTCCCGCGCGCCGGCCCGCTTGTGCTGCAGCATGCGATGGCACTCCCAGCAGGGGCGTTCCTGGTCGATCATTTCCACCCGGCCTTCATGGCAGCGGATGCAGTTGTCCTGGACAAACTCTTTTCCATGGTCGGAAATTTCAATGAACTCCGGCACCTTGCCAGCGTTGAAGACATAGACGTCCTTCATGCCGTCAATGCCTTTCCAGGTGTAATACTTGATCTTGTTCTGGTGGGGCAGGTGGCAGTCCACGCACTTGATGGACCGGTGCGCGCCGGTGTGGAACCAGGCCTCGTACTGGGATTCCATCACGTGGCAGGAGGCGCAGAATTCCGGGCTCTCGGTCTTGGCCATGAGCCCGGGCGGGCCAAAGGCCAGAAACACCCCTCCCGCCGCGCCCAGGGTGAGGCTTGCGAGCATCACTTTCCACCAACTTCGTTTGGGGGGAGGACTGAGCTGGTTTTTCGTCATCGATGAGCGCCTCCTTTGTCGGCAGGGGGTGGAGGTGAATCGAAACAGACGACAGAGAAATTATCTATTCTTAATGTTTTGCCGATTCCTTGATGTAGGTCAAGAAACGCCGGGATAACAATATCCGCAATCCCATTTGCAGCCAGGTTGTTAGGCACGCAAAAAAGTGCACCCCGTAAAAAAACATGCCGCCCGGCAGGGCTGATCTTCATCGATCAACCCTGCCGGGCGGCGAATGGGGGGCGGAGGGGAACTTAGGGCATTTTAATTTTGAAAAAGGACATTGCGAGAGGGGAAGAACCTTTCTTTAGAAAGGTTTCCCCCCGAGAATTCCTTGCAAAGGCAACCTGCGCTAGTCCCCCAAGGCCTTCCTTTCCTTACACGACCTTGTTCAGCGCGTATTCGATGATGCCTTCCGCGCCCTTGGCCTTGAGTTCGGGGATGAGCGTGCGCACGGTGTGTTCTTCCACCACGATTTCCACGGACAGCCACTTGCTGTTGAACAGATGGGCCACGGTGGGGGAATTGAGGGCCGGCAGCACGGCCATCACGGCCTCCACCTTGTCTTCGGGGACGTTCATCTTCAGGCCCACGAGCTTTTCCGCCCGCAGCGCGCCTTCCAGCAGCATGACCAGCTGCTCGATCTTGGCCCGCTTCCAGGGGTCGGCCCAGGCGGTCTTGTTGGCGATGAACTTGGTGTTGGTGATGAGGATTTCGGAGATGATGCGCAGGCCGTGGGCCTTGATGGTGGTGCCGGTCTCGGTCACTTCCACGATGGCATCGGCCAGGCCTTCCACCACCTTGGCTTCGGTGGCGCCCCAGCTGAATTCCACATCCACATCAATGCCGGCCTGGGAGAAATACCGCTTGGTGAAGCCCACCAGCTCGGTGGCGATCTTCTTGCCCTGCAGGTCCTCGGGCCGCCTGAAGGGGGAATCTCCGGCCACGGCCAGCACCCAGCGGGCCGGACGATTGGAGGTCTTGGAGTACACCAGATCCGCCACCTCGATGACGTCGGACTCGTTCTCCAGAATCCAGTCCTTGCCCGTGAGGCCGCAATCCATGAGGCCGGATTCCACGTACCGGCTCATTTCCTGGGCGCGGCACATGGAGCAGACGATCTCGGCGTCATCCACCTCGGGGAAGTAGTTGCGATGCGCAGGGCGGATCTTCCAGCCGGACTTGGCGAACAGCGCGATGGTGGCGTCCTGCAGGGAGCCCTTGGGAATGCCGAGTTTGAGACGGTTCTCGCCGGCCATTATTTGTAGACCTCCTTGGGGTCGAAGACATAGGCGGAGCAGGTGCTGCAGGCTCCGTCCTTGAGTTCACGATAAAAACAGCTGCAGTAGCCTTCGTGGCAGGCAGCGCCGCCAATCTGGTCCACCAGCAGCAGCAGGGTGTCGTTGTCACAGTCGATGCGGATGGAGACGATCTTCTGCACATGGCCGGAGGTGCCGCCCTTGTGCCAGAGCTTTTTCCGGCTGCGGGACCAGTAATGCGCCTCGCCCGTCTCCAGGGTTTTGGCCCAGGCTTCCTCGTTCATGTACGCCAGCATGAGCACTTCGCCGGTCTTGTGATCCTGGGCGATTGCCGGCACCAGACCGCCCTGCTTGGCGAAATCGGGAGTGATGGATGTCGTGTCTGCCATTGCAATCCGTTCCTTGCAGAAAAAAACCGCCCGCCGATGCGGCAGGCGCAATTCTTTCACTTATCCCGATTTTTCCCGGGTCGCAAGCCGCTTCGAGTGGCATTTGCGGGGAGAATGTGTCGGCTGCGCGCCGAATCAGCCTTCCTGTGCCTTGAGCTGCCCGCAGGCAGCGGCGATATCCGCCCCCTTGGAGGCCCGGCGCAGCACAGTCATGCCCTTTTTCTGCAAAATGGCCATGAACTCCGCCACATCCGCTTCCTGCGGCGCAGCATACGGCGAGTCCACCCCCTGGGGCGGATTGTAGCAGATCAGGTTGATCTTGGGAGACGAGCCCTTGAAGTGCGCGAACAGCCGCACCAGTTCCCGGGCGTGCTGGGGCTGGTCGTTCACCCCGCCCAGGAGCACGTATTCCAGGGTAATGCGCTGCCGGGCCTTGAGGGGATACGCCTCCAGCAGGGCCAGCAACTCCTCCAGGGGCAGGGCCTTGGCTGCCCGCGGCATGAGCTGCTCCCGCAACGCCTGGGTGGGCGCATGCAGCGAGACGGCCAGGCTGCACAACCCCGTTTCCCCCAGCTCCACCAGCCCGCGTTTGATCCCCACCGTGGACACCGTGACGCGCCGGGTGGAAAAGTCCGGCCCCAGGGGATGCGTGAGGATATGCAGCGTATCCAGCAGGTTGTCATAATTGAGCAGGGGTTCTCCCATGCCCATGAAGACCAGATTGCGCAGGGGCAAGGCAATGCCGCGTTCGGCCAGCACCTGCCGGGCGGCCAGCACCTGCCCGGCCATCTCGCCGGCGGTCATGTTTCTGGTGAAGCCCAGGGTGCCCGTGGCGCAGAAGGTGCAGCCCATGGCGCAGCCCACCTGGGTGGAAAGGCACTGGGTGGTGTGATCCTTTTCCGGGATGAGCACGGTTTCCACGCGCTCGCCATCTTCCAGGGCCAGGAGCAGCTTGAGGGTGCCGTCCTTGCTGGCCTGGGTGGTGACGACCTCGGGCAGGGCGCAGGAGCATCCGGCCAGCAGTTTTTCCCGAAAGGCCTTGGACAGATTGGTCATGGCGGACACATCCACCACGCCTTTCTCCCAGATCCATTGAAACAACTGCTTGGCGCGAAACCCCGGCTCGCCCAGGCTGGCGCAATACTGCTCCAGGGCCGGCAGGGGGAGGGACAACAAAGACATCTTGACCATAATCGACCATACCCAAGAGGGGGCTCGGGGGAACTGCGTTCCCCCGAAAACATGTTGGTGCCCGCCCTACCCCAGCTTTTCCCTGGCCACGTATTGTTTCACGAACTCCACAGCCTCGGGCACGGATTGCACGTCCCCGCGGATCTGGGCCTGCAGCAGCTGATCGCGCAGCACGCCCACCTGCGGCCCGGGCTTCAGGCCGGTGAAATCCATGATTTCGTTGCCGTTGAGCAGCGGTTCCAGCATCTCTTCGGGCACATCGGCGCGTTCCAGGAGCTTCAGGTTGTGGTTAAAGCTCTTGTAGCTGCCGCGCATGGCCTTGAGACGGGCGCGGGCCATCTCGATGAGCCGGGGGTACTCGTCCAGGGCCTTGAAGCGGCGGATACCCTTGTCCGACAACATGTACGAAAACCGGTGATGGTGCCGGACCAGGTGGCAGATGAGATCCGTATCCTCGGGGGAAAAACGCAGGCGGGTGAGAATTTTGCGGGTAATCTTCGCGCCCACGTCCGCATACTGGGAGAAGTGCCACTCCCCGCCGGCCACCTGGGCGGTGTACAGCTTGCCCACGCCGTGGAACAGCAGGGCCATGCAGCCGAACCAGTCGTAGGGCAGCTCTTCGGGGTAGCAGCGCATGGCGTCGAAGGTGTGCTGCAGCACGGTCACTTCCTCGCCGCCGTCCTCGCTGGTCTGCTTCACGCGGGTCAGCGCCGCCACTTCGGGCATCAGGCCGTGGAGAATCTGGGCGTCGTACATCAGGGAGGCAAACAGGGAGAGATTCTCGGCCTCCACCTTGCGCCATTCATCCATGATGTCCGTGATGGAGACGTAATCCAGCACACGGCGGGCGCTGCGGACAATGGCCAGCCAGGTGTTGGGCTCGATGGGCAGATTGAAGTTGGCGGCAAAACGGATGGCCCGCACGGCAAGCAGGTAGTTGCGGCGCAGGGTTTCGTCGGGCATGCCGGCCAGCCGGATGACGCCGTCGGTCATGTCGGCAAAGCCCTCGTTGGGGTCCGCCACCCGGGGCAGCCAGGGGCAGGCCAGATCCAGGGCCGGCGCGCCAACGCTTTCCAACGCCTTGACGATGCGCGGCGTAATCCGGGCCACTGCGGCTTCCGGGTGGGCGCATTCGGCCATCTCTTCGGGATAAAACCGAAACCGCACGCCGCCCTGGTCCACGATGGCCGTGAGGTGATTTTCGTCCGGCGCCTGGGCTTCAGGCAAAATCTTGAGGAGATCGTCCAGACAGGCATCGGCCACAATATCCACTTCCTGGCGGCCGGTGAGGCGGATCACCTCTTCCTGCAGTTGCGGGTTGACCACATAGGCATCAAACCCGTTGCGGCAGATGGCCTTGCACAGGGACAAGGCGTCGCGGAAGGGAATGCTTTCGTGCAGCGAACCAGACATGCGCGTCTCCTTGCATGGTCGGGATACAATGTGGAAATGGGATCAGATGACGGCAACGCCGGCCAGATAATGCGCCACCACGCGCCCCCGCAGGGTCTCGCCCAGGCAGAGGGCGTTCTTGCCCTTGGAGTGCAGCGCCTCGGGGGTCACGGTCCAGACGGCGTCGGGATCGAACAGGACGATATCCGCCGGGTCCCCGGGGCGGAAACGGTTCACGCCCAGGCCGAAGCGCTCGCCCGGCCCGGTACTGGCCGCCATGACGAAACGTTCCTCGCCGATGACCCCTGCCCGCACCAGTTCCCAGCACTTGGCCAGGGCCGTATCCAGCCAGCTGATGCCGTTGGGGGCTTCCTCGAAGGGATGCTCCTTCTCGTGCATGGCATGGGGGGCGTGGTCCGTGGCCAGAAAATCGATGACGCCTTCATTGACGGCCTGGATGAGCGCCAGCCGGTCATCCTCCCCGCGCAACGGCGGGCTGACCTTGGCCAGGGTGTTGTACCCGCGCACGGCGTCTTGCGTATAGCACAGGTAATGCGGGCAGGTTTCGGCCGTCACATCCACGCCCTTGGCCTTGGCCCAGGCGATGAGCTCCACGGCCTCGCGGCAGCTCACGTGGGCGATGTGCACCGGCAACTTGAGGTAGCCGGCCAGCAGCACATCCCGGGCCACCTGGGCCGCCTCCCCGACGCTGGGCTGCCCCTTGAGCCCCATGCGCGCCGTGAGGGCGCTTTCATTCACGCCCGTGCCCGGGGCCAGGAAGGGGTCCTCGCAATGATCGATGACCATCTTCCCCAAGTCGGCGGCATATTCCATGGCCCGGCGAAAGCGTTCGCTGTCCAGCACGGGCAGGCCGTCGTTGGAAAAGGCCACGCAGCCGGCCTCGGCCAGTTCGGCCAGGGGCGCCATGTCCTGCCCCTTGAGGCCCATGGTCAACGCGCCGATGGGATGCAGCCAGGGGCCATTGGGGTGGGATTTTTTGGCCTGGCCGAGCATGAAGGCCGTCACCGCGCCGGCATCGTTCACCGGTTTGGTGTTGGCCATGCAGCAGATGCGGCCAAAGCCGCCATGGGCCGCGGCAGTCAGCCCGGTGGCGATGGTTTCCTTGTATTCCAGGCCGGGCTCGCGCAGGTGCACATGCACATCCACCAGACTGGGCAACAGCACCAGCCCGGCGGCGTCCCGCACCTGGGCGGCCTCGATGCAGCGAGCCGGATCATGCGCCAGCACATCCAGCACAACGCCGCCTTCCACCAGCACATCCACCGTCCGGCCCTGCAACGTGGCGCCGCGAATGAACAGATCGGCCATGATCAACCCTTGCGTGTAAGATGGAGGAAAAGCAGGGCCATGCGTACAGCCACGCCCGCGGCCACCTGATCCAGGATGCAGCTTTCCGGGGCGTCGGCCACGTCCGCGGCAATTTCCAGCCCGCGATTGATGGGGCCAGGGTGCAGCACCTGGGCATGCGCATTGGCCAGGGCCAGGCGCCCGGCGGTGAGGCAATATCTGGCGGCATATTCGCGCAGATCCGGCAGCAGGCCGGCCTGCTGGCGCTCCAGCTGCAGACGCAGGCACATCACGGCGTCCACACCGGCCACGGCATCTTCGACCCGATCGTAGACCGTGACCGGCCACGTCTCCACGCCGTAGGGCATGAGGGTGCGCGGGCCGCACAGCCGGACGTTCACGCCCATGAGATTGAGCAGAATGACATTGGACCGGGCCACGCGGCTGTGGGCGATATCCCCAAGAATACACAGGGTTTTGCCGGCCATCATGCCCCAGTGCTCGCGCAGGGTGTAGGCGTCCAGCAGGGCCTGGGTGGGGTGGGCGTGGCGGCCGTCCCCGGCATTGATGACCGAGCACTCCAGCCGGTTGGCCATGAACTCGGCAGCGCCATTCTGCTCGTGGCGGATGACGATGGCATCCGGCCGCATGGCCTGCAGGGTGAGGGCAGTATCCTTGAGACTTTCGCCCTTTTGCAGACTGGAGCCGGACTTGGCCAGGGAAAAGGTATCGGCCGAGAGGCGCTTGCCGGCCACATCAAAGGAAGTCTTGGTCCGCGTGCTGGGCTCGGCAAAAAACAGCACCACGCTGCGGCCCTTGAGGGTGGGGACTTTCTTGGTGGGACGGGTGTTGATTTCCTGGAAATAGTCGGCCGTGTCCAGGATCAGCAGGACATCTTCCAGGGAAAGCTGGGAGATGTCGAGGAGGTCCTTGTGGCGCCAGGACCGGGCGGTGTCGTGCTGCATGGGTGCAAGGCTCGCCGTGGCTGCAGGGTTCGTCAAAGCGGTGGATCACCCTACACTGCTTTGGTCCGGTTTCCAAGCGGCAGCCGGGGGCGACGCCAGGGAGAAGTGGGAGGAACGTGCCTAGGGCAAGTTATCTTTGAAAGAAGTTCTCGGGGGAAAACCTTACTAAAGAAAGGTTCTTCCCCCNTTTTGCAAAAAGGTTCTCCCCTCTCGCAATGTTCTTTTTCAAAAGTAAAATGCCCTACGCCGCCAGTAACCAGGCCGCCAGGACCGCCAGTTCCGACAGCAGCGCCGCGCTGCCCAGAAAATCGCCGTTCAGCCCGCCCTGTGCCCGGCCCAGGGCCAGCAGCCGCCAGCAGGGCACGGCGGCCAGGGCCAGCGCCAGCAGCAGGACGGTCCAGGCCTGCATCCCGGCCACCCCCAGCCACAGCAGGATTGTCCAACCCAGCACCCAGGCCAGCCGGGCCGCGGTGGCCTCGCGCAAAAACGTGCCGCCCAGGCCGGGCCGGGCCAGGGGACGCGCGACGCAGGCCAGGGCCACGATCATGCTTCGCCCGAGCATCGGCGCCAGCAGCAGGGCCACGCCCAGGCCCCGATCCAGGCATGCGCCGGCCAGGGCGGCCATGAGTCCCATGCCCAGCACCACGCCCATGACCCCGAACGCGCCCACGCGGCTATCCTTGCAGATCTCCCAAAATCGTTCCCCGCGAGCGCCGCTGCCCCAGGCGTCGGCGATGTCCGCCAGACCATCCCAGTGCAGGCCACGGGTGGCCCACCAGCCCAGGGCAGTGTACAGCCAGCCCTGCGCTGCGCCCAAGGCACTCAAATCCCACACCAAAAACAGCCCGGCCTGCACCAGGCCAAGCCCAAGGCCCATGCCAGGGAACCACGCCAAAGACGCGCCCACGGCTGCCTGGCTGAAGGCGCGCGCCGGCCCGAGACGGGACAAAAATCCCGCCCCGAAAGCCAGCCCTTCCAGGGACGCCCGCAGGTTCAGGCCGGACTCCCGGCAGCAAGGGTGAGGATATCCCCAGGATGCAGCCCCAGCTTCCGCGCAGCCGAGGCCCTGGACAAGGCCAGCTCCAGATACCCCTGGCTGCCGGCGAGCACGCCCAGCGGTGAGCCTTCGGCCAGCTCGGCATAAGTGTTCGCCAGGACCGCGGGATGCGCAACGCCGTCCGCCGTGTGCACCTCCAGCCGCGCCCAGGCAGCGAGAGTGCCGTGCCAGGAGTCCACCGGCGCATTGAGGATGCAGTTGCCGAAGCGATCCACATGCAGCACCCGCAGGACAAGGGCGCCGTCCTCGCGCTGCTCGGGATCCACACTGGCAAGGCGCACCACGTCTTCCAGACGCAGGGCCGCGCCGATGCCGGCGGGAGAATCGCCCTGCGCCAGCCGGGCGGCCAGGGGGGCGAAGAGATCCCGGGCATGAAAGGTCCGGCTGGCGGCGTGCAAGGCCTCGGCCGACGGCGTGAGGTCGAACACCGCGGCGTGGCCGGGCTCGTCCAGCAACTGGGTCAGAATGCCGTTATCCGGGGCGAGAAAGAGTCGGCCGTCCCGCGCCAGGCAGACGATGCGCCGGGCCGTGCCCACGCCGGGGTCCACCACCGCCACAAACACGGTGCCGCGCGGAAAATGATTCTGGCTCACCTGCAGAAAAAAGCCGGCCTGCTCCAGGCGAAAGGGGGTGCACTCGTGCGAGATGTCCACCAGTTGCACGTGGGGCGCACGCCGCAGGATGGCGCCTTTCATCTGGGCCACGTACGGATCGGCATGTCCAAAATCGGTCAGCAGGGCAATGACCGGCCGAATGGCCTCGGTGGCCAAACGACGACCTTTCCATTGTGCAGAAGCCGTCGCACCAGGGGTCTGGCTGACAGCGCCGGCGTCGGGAGGAGTGATGTGCTGGTTCACGAACTCTCCATACCTGACAGCGGGAGAGAACGGAACAGCCGCCTGCTGCCAGGATGCGCTATTTTTGCTGCGACAAGGTGATATTGAAGGCCACGGAATACAGGTGGTGGAAAAAGTCCACATATTCCAACACCACATGCTCGGGAACGGTGATGCGGGCCGGCGCAAAATTCAGGATGCCTTTGATGCCGGCTTCCACCAGATGGTTTGCCGCACGCTGGGCGCGCTCCGGCGGGGTGGTGATGATGCCGATTTCCACACCCAGTTCGTGGGACTTTTCCATGAGCCGCTTGGTGCACATCACTTCAAGGCCGGACACTTCCTCGCCGATCTTGAAGGGATCGCAATCGAACGCACCGATGACCTCAAAGCCGCGCAGCTTGAATTCCTTGTGGTTCAACAGGGCACGGCCCAGGTTGCCCACTCCCACCAGCACGGTTTTCCAGGTATGGTCGATGCCCAGACAGCGTTTGAGGGAGGCAATAAGGTCCTGAATGTAGTAGCCAACACCGCGGACGCCGAATTTGCCAAAGTAGGCGAGGTCCTTGCGAATCTGCGAGGGGTTCACATCGCAGGCCTTGGCGAGGCTTTCAGAAGAAATCACATCGGCACCTTCGCGCTGCAAATCCTCCAGCACTTGCACATACAGGGCAAGACGCTGGATGGTAGCGCGAGGAATGCTGTCGCTTTTAAGAGAGAAGAGGCGAGGATTTGGCACGTATTTTGTGAATATAGTAACAAATGAATGGGGGAAAAACGGGAGGCCGCGGTAAGCCGCGACCTCCCGAGTCATGTGCGTGACTTAGACGTAGGGGTTGGCCATGATCAGCAGGATGTTGATGACCAGGGCGTAAATGGCCAGGGATTCCACGAAGGCCAGGCCGAGGATCAGGGAGGTCATGATCTTGCCGCCGGCATCAGGATTGCGGGCGGTGCCTTCGAGGGCGGCCTTGAGGCCCATGCCCTGACCGATACCGCAGCCAGCAGCAGCGATGGCCATGCCAATACCAGCGGCGAACAGGGTCAGGCCCAGGGCGGGGGCGTCCAGCTTCACGCCACCATCAGCGGCGAAGGCAACGGCAGCCAGGGAGAGCATGGCCAGGGTGTTCAGCACGATCATGAGGGACTTGCGCATTTGAAAGCTCCTTGAACAGTATAGTGTTTCGGTCGTAAGACCATTTCCCCGATTGTAAAGACCCGACCTAGTGGGCGTGTTCCAGCGAGCCCTTGAGGTAGATCATGGTCAGCATGAAGAAGATGAAGGCCTGCAGCACCTTGCCAAGCAAGAAGAGGAAGTAGATCGGAATGGTGCCCAGGATGGGAGCCAGGATGAACATCAGCAGGATGGCAACTTCCTCACCGCGGATGTTGCCGAAAAGACGAAGCGTGAGGGAGACAGGCCGGGCCACGTGGGAGATGCACTCCAGCACCAGCATGAACGGCGCCATCACGGCCATGGGGCCCATGAAGTGCTTGATGTAGCCGGGACCCCAGCGCATGATGCCGATGGCGTTGTAGTACACGAACACGGTCAGCGCCATGGCGGCGTTGGTGTTCACGTTGGCCGTGGGGGCGTCGCAACCGGGCACCAGGCCCAGCAGGTTCTGGGTCAGAATGAAGATGAAGATGATGCACAGCGGGCCGAAGACCTTGCGGCCATCTTCACCCACGTTCTCCACCACGAAATTCTCCAAGCCCCCTACAACGGTCTCCATCACGTTCTGCAATCCGCTGGGGACCATCTTCAGCTTGCCGCGCAGCAGGATGGCGATGCCGAAGAGGATGGCCATGGCCACCCACGTGTAGAAGATGTGCGCGGCGCTTGAAACGCCAAGCGCCTTGGAAAGCGCACCATTCACGCCCGTAAGTTCCGCGAACAGTACCGGATGTGGCAATCCGCCGGCCATTTACGCCTCCTTCGAGTGTTGCGCGAGATATGATTCCACGCCCCAGATAAGGATGGTGGCGACCACAGTGGAAAGCCCCGCCAAAAGGGCCGCCAGGGAGATTTTACCAAAAACAAGCAACACAGCCAGCAAGACCCCGGTGAGGATCAACCGGCCGTAAAAGCGAACAATCGTGGACGCCACCAGCGGCCCCTGCACCCCGGATTCAAGCCGTCGGGCAATGGAGGTCGCCAGAAAATAAAAGTTTGCGGTGACGATGCCCACCCCGATGCCGAAATGCAGCAGCCAGGGATGAAAAATGCCGCCTGCCACACCCACGCCCATCGCCACCACCGCCAGCAGGCACTGCCGCGCGAGCAGCGCGCGCACGGAGGCGTTGCGGACCCCCCTGGCATACAGGTGGGCTTCGATGCGGTGCCGCAGCGCACGCCAGGGCTGCAGCAGGGTATCCAGGACAGTGGAACGGCTCATGATTCGTTTGATCGTGCCTTGTGTGGGGCGTGGTTGCCGGGAAGGGCCTCCCGGGTTTCGGATGCATCCTGCCCACATTCAGCTCCACAAATCTGTGAAACCATTTCGGATGCTTCCGAGCCTGCCTGCTGCTTGAGCAGCATGCGCAGCGCCTCGGCCGTTTCCGGATCGGCCTTGGCTTCTTGCAACTCGCGAATCAGTGCCTGTCGAAGGGCCTCTTCGTCAAGCACTTCGTCACTTTTTTCACCTGCCGGTGACGCGTTTTTTGGTTCACCTGGCAGGGAGACATCCGCACTCTCTGGCCGGGCTGGAGAATCTGACGCATCCGGCCCGCCTAGCCCGTCTGGTCCGTCAGGCCGCACCGGGGAGACGTAGGTCTTGGCGAAGTGCTCTTTCTTGAAGAACACCAGCCGCCCGCTGTCTGTTTCCGGGGGCGCCTCGCCCGCATCCTGCGCGGCGCGCACGGCGTCATCCTGTTTGCGCATGCGCTGGGCTTCGCGCCACATGTTGCGGAATCCCTCCACAATGCCCATGCCAAGGAACACAATCATCAGCCACGGCTTGGTGCCCAGCCACTTGTCCAGGAACCAGCCCATGGCCAACCCCACCGCAGTGGAGCTTACCATATGCAGCCCCAAGAGGCCTGCATTGGAACTCACCCCGGCCAATACCTGCAGCGGCCCGCCCTCTTTTTTGGACGGCGCAGCTCCGGTGCCCTGGGATCGCGAGTCGTGTTCGGCCATCATCCTTCCTGCAGTGCTGCCGGCAGACCCTCAGATCGCCACGTGCATTCCTTCACAAGTGAATTGGCTCTAGCACGGACCTTGCCGCGCGTCAACGCCAGGAGGCTGCTTTCTTTGAAGCCGGCGAGGGAGCCGCAAGGCAGGGAAATTCCCCGGTTCAGCCTACAAAACCGTAATCTCGCGGCAATGTCCCGGCAAGGTTCGGCGGGGTATTGCTTGCATCACCCTGGCGGCTGCTTCCCCCTGCCGCCACGCTCACCACCCCCCCCTCCTCGACAAACCCCTCGCGTTCTGCGGGGGGTTTGTCGTTTAGCGCATTTTGCTTTTGAAAACGAACGTTGCGAGAGGGGAAACCTTTTTGCAAAAGATTCTCCCCTCTCGCGCTCTCNAAGAACCTTTCTTTAGAACGGTTTTCCCCCGAGAACTCTTTTCAAAAACAACGTGCGCTAGTCCGGCGTTTTTTGCGACTGCACAACAACAGGCCCCGCCAGGCAATTGCCTGACGGGGCGCGTTCGGTCGGTCGAATCCGGTCGTGCCGGTTACGCAGCGGATCCCAGGATGGCCTTGATGTCTTCATCCGGGGTGGAGATGGGCATGATGTTGAACTGTTCCACCAGGAAGTTCAGCACATTGGGCGTGAGGAACGCCGGCAGGGTCGGCCCAAGGCGGATGTTCTTGATGCCCAGGGAGAGCAGCGTGAGCAGGATGGCCACGGCCTTTTGCTCGTACCAGGAAAGGACCATGGACAGGGGCAGATCGTTCACGCCACAGTTGAAGGCCCCGGCCAGGGCCACGGCGATCTGGATGGCGGAGTAGGCGTCGTTGCACTGGCCCACGTCCAGCAGGCGGGGGATGCCGTCGATATCGCCCAATTGCTTGTCAAAGAAGCGGAACTTGCCGCAGGCCAGGGTCAGCACCACGGTATCCTGGGGCAGTTTTTCCACGAATTCCGTGTAGTAGTTGCGGCCGGGCTTGGCGCCGTCGCAGCCGGCCACCAGGAAGAAGTGCTTGATGGCGCCGCTCTTCACGGCGTCGATCACCTTGTCCGCCACGCCCAGCACGGCGTTGCGGGCAAAGCCGGTCAGCACGGCGCCCTTGTCCAGGTCGTCAGTGAAGCCGGGCATGGCCAGGGCCTTTTCGATGACTGCGGAGAAGTCGCCGTTGGGCACATGGGTGGCGCCGGGCCAGCCCACCAGACCGGTGGTGAAGATGTGGTCCATGTACGTGGCGGCCGGCTTCTGGATGCAGTTGGTGGTCATCAGAATGGCGCCGGGGAACTCGGCGAATTCGCGCTGCTGGTTCTGCCAGGCCGTGCCGAAATGGCCATAAAAATGCTTGAATTCCTTCAACTTCGGGTACCCGTGGCACGGCAGCATCTCGCCATGGGTGTAGATGTCGATGCCCTTGCCTTCGGTGGCCTGGAGCAGGTTGTACAGGTCGTGCAGATCATGGCCGGAGACCAGGATACACTTGTTCTTGCGGTGGCCCAGGGGCACGCTCACCGGGGTGGGATGCCCGTAGGCGCCGGTATTGGCGGCGTCCAGCAATTCCATGGCCTTGAGGTTGGCCTGGCCGCATTCCATGGCCATGTTCACCCAGAAGCCCAGGTCCTTGTCCGTGGTCAGGGATTCGGACAGGGCCTTCTCGATGTAGGCGTACACGGCGTCGTCCTGCTGGCCCAGGATGTAGGCGTGGTCGGCATAGGCGGCAACGCCCTTGATGCCGTAAATGCAGGTCTGCTTGAGGGATTCGATATCCGGATTAGGATCGCGGTGATCGGGGATGGCCTGGCCTTCGCCCTGCTTCACCAGATCCTCAAGCGAGACGGCGGGCTGGAAGTCCGCGGGACCGGCGGGGAAGCTCACGCCGGGATTCTTGGCCTTGATGGCGATCTTGAGGGCCTCGCGCTTGGCCACCAGCTCGTTCAGCTGCACCTGGAAGCGCTGGGGATCGAAGTTCACGTTGGTCAGGGTGGAGAACATCGCCGCGACCATGAAGGGGCCCACCGCGGGATCCACCACGCCGGCTTCGCGGCCCGCGCTCGCCACCTGGGCCAGACCCTTGAGGGCATACACCGTCAGATCCTGCAGGGCGGCCACGTCGGCCTTTTTGCCGCAAACGCCCATGGTGGTGCAGGCCTGGCTCTTGTTCGTCTGTTCGCACTGGTAGCAAAACATGAAGTCTCCTCCTTGTGTCGCGCCCTGCCCCTTCGGAACGAAGCAGCCGACGCGGCGTGTTGTCGTGCATGAGTCACAACTATCCCGCCTGTTGACTTCCTGCCTTGACACATATCAAAAAGCGTGGACTTTTTCTTCCCTCTGATGTCAAAACAGGCCCATTGGACATTACATATTGGAAAGGATTCATTCCATGGAGCTCATGCGTGCGGTGGGCGGCACGTCCCTTTTCCAGGGACTCGCCCCCAAGCAGCTGGAACGACTGGCGAACATTGCCACCTCCCGTCAGGTGGACAAAGGGCAGATCATCTTCACCACCGGCGAGGAGGCCAAGGGCTTTTACAGCGTGGCCACCGGCAAGGTGCGCATTTTCCGCGCCGTGCCCTCGGGCAAGGAGCATGTGCTGCACGTATTCGGCCCGGGCGAGGCCTTCGGCGAGGTGGCCGTCTTCAAAGACATGCGGTTCCCCGCCACGGCCCAGGCCCTGGAGAACTCCCGCCTGCTCTTTTACCCCCGTCTGGCCTTCGTGAACACCCTCAAGGACGATCCGGACCTGGCCATGCAGATGCTCGCCCTGCTCTCCGAGCGGCTGAAGTTCTTCGTCAAGAAAATCGAAGATCTGAGCCTGAAAGAACTGCCCAGCCGCCTGGCCGGGCACTTTCTGGTGCTGGCCGGCTCCCACCACAAGGACACCTTCAGCCTGGACATGCCCAAAAGCCAGCTGGCCGCCTACCTGGGCGCGCTGCCGGAAACCCTCTCCCGGGCCCTGCGAGACATGCAGGACCGGGAACTGATCCTCGTGGACGGCCGGACCATCACCCTGAAGGATAGAGAGACGCTGGAGTTGCTGGCCCGGGGCGAGCTGTAGGGAGAGCGCAGAAAGACGAAAAGAGAAGAGAAGAGAAGAGAAGAAAAATTTGGGGGAACTGAGTCCCCCCGGCCCCCCTCCGGTGGGGGGGGCGGCATTGCCGCCCCCTACCCTCACGCAAATCGCAGATCCCGCTCCATCAGATCAATCAGCTTCCGGTGCCCGGCCGGGAAGGCGTAGTGGGCCAGGTCGCGCAGGGTCACCCAGCGGGCGTCCTGGGCGGCGGTGAGCTGCGGGGCGGGGATGTCTTCCGCGGCGGGATCAATCTCCAGCCGGCAGGCAAAGCAGTGCAGGGCCACCTTGTAGGTGGTGTACCCGTGGCGGACGAGGGCGATTTTATCCGTCACGGCCACGGGATAGCCCGTCTCTTCCAGCAGTTCTCGCACCACGGCCTGATGTGGCGTTTCCTCGGGTTCGATGCGGCCGCCGGGAAATTCCCACAGCCCGCCCCAGGCGCCATGCGGCAGCCGCTTCTGGATGAAGATGCGGCCGCGATGCACCAGCACGCCCGTGGCCACTTCCAGGGGGATGATGGCCTTGGCCTGGGTCGGCACGGGACGTTCTTCCACGATATTGAGGCGATGCGCCTCGCAGTGCCCGGTCAGGGGACAGGCCGAACAGCGCGGATTCTTGCCGCAGACCAGCGCGCCCAGTTCCATGAGGGCCTGGTTGAAATCCCGGGCATGGCCGGGGGGGATGATGGCCGCGGCCGTCTCCCACAAAAAGGCCTGAGTCTCGCGGGAGGCGATGGGCTCATCCAGGTCGAAGAGCCGGGCAAAGAGCCGGGCCACGTTGGCATCCACAATGGGCACGGGCAGGTTGAAGGCCTGGCTGAGCACGGCGCCGGCCGTATAACGGCCCACACCGGGCAGGGCGCGCACGGCGTCCAGATCCTGCGGAATCTCCCCGCCGTACTGCGCCGTCAGCGCCTGGGCCGCGGCTTGCAGGTTGCGGGCCCGGGCGTAGTAGCCCAGCCCCTCCCAGGCCTTGAGGACCTCTTCCTCAGAGGCCGCCGCCAGGGCGGTGGGGGAAGGAAAGCGGTCCAGAAACACCGGCAGCCGCGCCGCCACGCGGTCCAGTTGGGTCTGCTGGCCCATGATTTCGGCCACCAGCACATGCCAGGGATGGTATTCGGTGCGCCAGGGAAGCGGACGCTGGTTGACGGCGAACCAGTCCAGCAGGGCGCGTTGCATGGAGTTCATCCGGTCCCCTTACCGCGTTCAGCCCAGACGCGCCAGCAGTCGCTTGCACGCCCCGCGGGCGAGTTGCAGCGGATTGAACGTCACCGGCCGCAGTACCCCGGGCACCTGGAAGCCGGCGGCGGCGAAGTCGCGCGGGTGCAGGCGCGGAAAATCGAGCTGCTCCAGCCGGGATCCGGGGATGCCACGCCGCAGGGATTCCTGCCAGATGGCCGACTCCTCCGGCGTCACCCCCAGCACGGTGGCCAGGGCCGTATCCAGGGCCACGGCGCTGGCCGAGGCGCCCAGCAGTCCCAGGGCAAAGGGCTGCCCGCCCATGGGACCGCGCACATGCATGGCCGTGATGCCATCGATGAGATGGACCATAGCCGGCAGCGCAGCCAGGATATCCAGCAGCATGGATTCAAAGCGCGTGCCCTGCTCGCCGTAGCGGGCATGGGCCAGGGGCTTGCGCATGCCTGCCACGCAGCCGAAGCAGTTCTTCACCGCCAAAGACAGCCGCATCTGGACGTGCACCTTGCACTTGGGCACGTTGACCAGCAGCTCGCTCTCCAGGGCCACGGCCGAGATGCCGATGCGCTCGCCGAAGGACAACGCCACGGCCCGCGGCCGGTCCAGCTCCACCAGGGACACGGGCAGGTCCCTGAGCGCCGCGACAATCCCCACCTTACGCGCCACGAGACGCCCCGTGCCGAAGGCCGGCGAATCCCCCACCTGCACCCGGCAGCCGTGGGCCAGCAGGTATTCGCACACGGCCCGGACCACGGCGGGATGCGTGGCCGCCAGACCGGCATCCGCCGCGCTGATGAGATTGGGCTTGACCAGCACGCGCGTGCCCGGCGTCGGCCGGCAGCCTGCCCCCTGGAGCAGCTCTCCCACAAGCGCCGACAACCCCGGCGCGCCATAGGCCGGGCAGCGATCCAGAGACACCTGCAGCATGGGCATGCTCACGCGACAGCCAGGCGTTCGAGCCGTTCCAGCAGAAAGCGGGCGTGCTGCTTCTCCTGCTGGGCCAGATCCAGAAAAATCGTCTCCATGGCCGCGGCATCCGCCTCGGACAAGCCCGGCAGCGTGCGCGCCTGACGGGCCACGGCACGATACAGGTCATGGGCGGCATATTCCACTTCCAACCCCAACTCGATCACGCTCAGGCAGCCGTCTTCCAATGCCATGGCCTTGGCCACCCAGGGGGCCAGCTCGTCCAGCTTGCGACCGCCTTCCAGCACGTCGCCGCCGGCTTTCTTGAAAAGCGTCTCGAAATCCGGGGGCGATCCCTCTCCCCACTGCCCCACCAGAACCTGATACACCTGCCGGGCATGGGCGGATTCCATGTCCACCAGTTGGGCGGTGAGGGGATCCGCCTGGCATCCTTCGCCGGGACGGCCTGCACGGCGGGCTTCGGTGTCCAGGGCGGTGTACAGCGTGAGGGCGGCCTTTTCCATGTCCAGGGCGGCCAGGAGCATGGTTTTCAACGGCGCGTGCAGCGGGAGCGCTTCCAGGCGGGGGATGCCCTCCAAGGCCGTGCCGGTCCAGGCAAGCATGCCGCCGTCCAGGGAATAGACCGCACCGCCCCCCCGGTTCGAGGCCAGCATCTGCCGGGCCGCCACCCGGGAACGATTGCCGGAATGGCAATAAAAAATGATGGTCCGATCCGCAGGAAACGGCAGTGCCGCGCCGGTTTCCAACAGATGCACGAATTCTGGCAGGGGCAGCAGATGGGCCCCGGGGATATGCCCGTGGCGAAACTCCACTGGCTGGCGCACATCCACCAACTCGTAACTGCCTTCGCGGTGCGTGGCCAGATACTGCTGCAGTGCCTCTGCAGTCATATGGCCCATGGGGGCAGGTGCGTGCATAGAGACATCCTCAAGAAGACGGCACAGGCGCATGCGCCCCGGCGTCTCCGGTTGCGGCGTGTGAACAATCTCTACGTCATATACTGCAAGGCTGCAGGGGTTGTCTTCCTTCTTTGTGACACCGGCCAGGATTCTCCCTGCCGGTGCACCCCAAACAGCTTGTCGCTGTTCACCACCCTGGACCTTTGGCAGTCACTATCGTGCTAGATTCTGCCGAAACCGCTTCACCCGTGCATCGAAGCGGTTTTCACTGCGCTCTCGCCTGGGGGATTGCGGGGACATCTGCTGATTTCTTGCAGAATTCGCCGGGATACGTGGGCACAGCGCCCAACGGCAGCACCATGCCGGGTCTGCCGCAATCATCATTGCCCTGCCAGGAGTCATTACGTGAAGACCCTGCCCATCGCCACGCGGCTGTTGTTGCTGTTTGCCGTGTCCGCCTTTGCCGCGGCCGTCATCTTCGCCGTCGGCGTCTATTCGTCGAACCGCCTGGCCGACGTCGGCGCGGCCGAGGCCCAGCAGGTGATGCTAGCCGGGGAGCGCGCCAAGATCAAGGTCGCCACGGATTCCATGGCCCAGGCCCTGAGCAAGGCGCTGGCCGCCATCCCCGGGGAGGACGCCAAGGTCGCCCACATGCGCGAGGCCATCAAGGATGCCTTCTTCGAAGCCGACCGGTCCGGCTATTATTACATCTATACTGGCACCACCAACGTGGCCCACCCGGTCAATCCCGCCCTGCACGGCAAGGATCTGGTGGATCTCAAGGGACCGGACGGCGTGTATTCCGTGCGCGATCTGGCCAAGGCCGCCACGGCCGGCGGCGGGTTCGTCAACTTCACCTGGGCCAAGCCCGGCAAGGGCGACACACCCAAGCTCGGCTACGCCACCATGATCCCGGGCACCTCGTACTGGATCGGCACCGGGGTGTACGTGGACAACGTGGACGACACCGCCGCCGCCATCGCCGGCCGCATGAACGCCGCCGTGGACAACTGGACGCTCATTGACGGCTTGGTCTTTGCCGTCATGTTCCTGCTGGTGCTCCTGCCCCTGAGCTTCAAAATTTCCCGCAGCATTGTGGGACCCATCAAGGCCACCACCGCCGCCGCCGCCCGCATTGCCCGGGGCGATCTGGACGTGCGGCTGCAGGCCTCGGGGGCGGACGAAATCAGTCAGCTGCAGCAGGCCCTGGAAACCATGGCCGCCGCCCTGAAGCGCAACCTCGACGCCCTGACCGACAAGGAAGCCATGGCCATGCGCGAGGCGCAGCGGTCCCAGCAGGCCGCCGCCGAAGCCCAGGAGGCCGTGCGCAAGGTGGAAACAGCCCATGCCGCCATCCTGGCCACGGTGAACGGCCTGACCGATGTGGTGGCCCAGCTGGACACCGCCACGCGCGACCTCACCGCCATTGGCCGCGACATCCAGCAGGGCGCACAGGGACAGCAGGAACGCCTGGAGCACACCGCCGAAGCCATGAGCCAGATGCGCGACGCCGTGGGCAACGTGGCCGCCAATGCCTCGGACGCCGCCAGCGTCACCGGTCTGACCCGCGAGGCCGCCTCGGAAGGCGAAGCCATCATCAGGCAGACGGTTGCAGCCATGGGCGGCCTGAAGACCCTGGCCGACTCCCTGAAGACGAACATGAACCAGCTGGGCGTGCAATCCGAAGGCATCGGCGCCGTCATCCAGGTCATCTCGGATATTGCCGATCAAACCAACCTGCTGGCGCTCAATGCCGCCATCGAGGCCGCCAGAGCCGGCGACGCCGGCCGGGGCTTTGCCGTGGTGGCCGACGAAGTGCGCAAGCTGGCCGAAAAAACCATGGCCGCCACCGGCGAGGTGGGCCAGAGCATCAAGGCCATCCAGTCCATGACCCGCGACAACCTCGCCGGCGTGGACAAGACCATGCGCGCCGTAGACGACACCGCCGGCCTGGCCCACGCCTCCGGCGAAAAACTGCGGCAGATTCTTGGCGCCGCAGAACAGGCCGCCGCCCAGGTACGGACCATCGCCGCCGCGGCAGACCAGCAGGCCGCCTCGGCCCAGGCCATCATGCGCAGCGTGGACGAGGTGAGCGGCATTGCCCGCAACAGCGCCGGCCACGCCGCGGACGCCGCCCGGCACATCCAGAAACTCTCGCAGCAAACAGGCGCCCTCACCGGCCTCATCCGACAGCTGGACAAGCGATAGGGCACGTTGTTTTTGAAAAGAACTCTCGGGGGGAACCCTTTGCAAAAGGTTTCCCCTCTCGCAAGGACCTTTTTTCAAAGAGCCGTGGCCCTGGCGGCGTGGCCAGGAAAAATACCGGCGGGAAATCCCCCTGCACAGCAAAACGCCCTCCCGGCAGCGGCCGGGGGGGCGTCGTTTCTTTGGCAGGCGTCAGTATGCTGCGCCCGAACAGTCAGCGTCTTGGCGCTAGAGGCCAAAAAATTCCAGATCGTCCTGCACCACTTTGGCGGCGATTTTCTGCGTATCAATCTTGTATTCGCCGGCGGCAATCTGGGCTTTGATGGCCTCGATCTTGTCCCTGCGGACATCCGGCGCGCTCACGGCGGAAGAATATGCCTCCGTACGCAGGCGTGCATCGTCGGAGAAGTTCACCTTGTCCCCGCGCGCACCCTCGGAGGAACCGGCACGGGAACGCCGGCCCCGCGTGGCGCTCTCCGTCTCGGATTTCTCCAGACGCGCCGGGTCATACGCCTCCAGGCCTGTGAACAACTTCTTGATATCCATACGGCTCCTCCTCCCCGTCATGCAGTGCCGACGGGGACCTTCCCGTTACAGCATGGTCTCGTCCACAATGTCCAGGGTGATCTGCCACATGCGATTAAGGATTTGCACCTTCTCATGCGGAGCCACCTCACGAGGACCGTTCGGCGTTTCGGCAAACACTAGCAAATCTTGTTCCGATGGAGGAAAGGTGAACGACAAACTGTTGCCGAATTCCTCGTTGAGCTGCTGTTTGATGGCCGCCACCACCTGATTCTCGCTGCCGGAAAGAATGAGGTTTTCCACAATTTCCCGAGCCACGCGCTCCACCAGCGCCCGGCGCTTCAGATCGCGTGCCATGCGCGCGTCTTCGTCCTGCCCTGCCGGGTGCAGGCTGCGCGTGTAGCGAGCCAGCCGCCGGCCGGTGACGAGCTGCCGGTCATAGCCCCGCAGCATATTGCGCACGTATAACGATCGAAGCGTCATGCTTTCTTCCCTCTCTTCTTGCCTATCGTCAACCAGCAGCAGAGTCTTTAGGCCTGGGACAACTAAAAAAATCGCGCGATTTCAACTTGTTGAATTTTTCACTGATTTGCGGCATGGTTGGGAAAAATCACAGGAGTCTGCCGTGTCCGAGCCTTCCACCGCCCGCGCGCCGCTATTCGCCACCAGTCTGCCTCTCATCCTGGCGTCGGCCTCGCCCCGGCGGCAAGCCTATCTGAATGCCATTGGCGTGGAATTCACCATCCGCCCCAGCCAGGTGGAGGAACCTCCCCGGGAGGCCGGCGAAGCGCCGGAAGCATACGCTGTGCGTGCCGCCCGCAGCAAGGCCCTGGACGTGAGCACGCGCTATCCTGGCAGCATCGTGCTGGCGGCGGATACGGTGGTGGCCCTTGGCGGCCATTTGCTGGGCAAGCCGCGGGACAAGGACGACGCCCTGCAGATGCTGCACCGCCTGTGCGGACGCGATCCGCATCGCCCCAGCCGCACCCGCAGCCATCAGGTGGTCACCGGCTGCTGCCTGGCCCGGCCCAAGGCCGGGGACGAGCCGGGGCCCTCGCCGTTTCTGGTGGAATTCGCCGTGGTCACGGAAGTGGTGATGGCCATCCAGCCGCACAAGGTGCTGGCCGCCTACGCGGCCACCCGGGAGCCCATGGACAAGGCCGGCGCCTATGCCATCCAGGGCAAGGGCGCGTTTCTGGTGCGGGAGGTGCGGGGATCGTACACCAACGTGGTCGGTCTGCCCCTGGCGGAGATTGTGGACGTGCTGACATCCTGCGGGGTGATCGCCCCTGGCCGGGGATGAACGCACCGCGCGCCCTGAACACGCTGGACCCGCGGCCCGTGGCCCTGCTCTGTCTGGTGTTCGGCATCCTGACCTGGCAGACGGACGCCCTGGGCGCGGCCTGTCATCTGGCGCTGTTCCTGGGGCTCATCCTGTGCGCCCCGCGCCTGGGCGGTTCCCGCGGGGGGCAGAACCCGGCAGGCCCGCCCCTGCTGCGCGCCGGGCTGGTCTTCGTGGGCATGTGGACGGCGGTGAAGTTCGTCATGCTGTTGTGGGAGGCAGGCTGGAAATATCAGCCGGCGCACCTGACCGACGCCGGCCTGCTGGGCCTGCGGCTGTGCGCGCTGCTGGCCATCGGCGTGGCGTTGACGGCCCTCACCTCTCCCCTGGCCCTGTGCCGGGCCGCGGCCTGGACGCTGCGGCCCCTGCTGAAACGCCGGGCCTGGGAGCCGGCCCTGGCCCTGGCGCTGATGCTGCATTTTGTGCCCCTCATCTGGGGCACGGCCGGGCGCATCCGGCTGGCCATGCGCTGCCGGCAGTTGCCGCTTTCGCGGCGGCGGCAGACGCTGCTGTTCTTGCAGACCCTGCTGCGAGCCCTGGCCACTGGAGCCTGGACGCAGACCCTGGCCATCGCCGCGCGGGATCTCGACCGCGACGACGCCTGGCGCTGGCGCAGCCACACCGCCGGCCACGCCGTGCCGCCTCGCGCCGTCTGGCTCGCCTGCCTGACCCTCATGGCCGCAGGCCTGTGGCTGGCCCTGCGCTGAGTCTCAGGTTACTTATCCTTGGAGAACCGGCGATCCCAGTCGTATTCCTTGCTGGTGACGATGTCTTCCATGCGCCGGACGCGCCGGTCCATGTTGTCGAACTTGTCCTTGAGCCGATGTGCCGCGCCCTGGCGGGAACCGGCGTAGGAGTCATAGAACTCCCGGGCGCCGTCGTTGGTCGTAGGCAGCACCGGTTCGAGCTTCATGATCAGCGCGGCGACGACGTACAGCCCCAGCACCGGCCAGAACCCCGTGAACACGGCCAGGAGGATCACCCCCAGCCGCAGCCAGCGCACCCGGATGTCAAAGTGCCGGGCCAGCCCCTTGCACACCCCGGCGACCATGCCGTCCCGGGCGCGATAAATGCCGCTCGTATTCTTGAGCATCATGACGACGCCTCCTTGTGGATGCTGTGGGAGGAATGCGGGGGAACGCACGTCCCCCGCCCGGTCATTCCGTGCCTTCCCGCTCCCGTCGCCGCAGTTCCGCCGCGTCCAGGAGCAGGGTTTCCAGGGACTCCACCCGCCGTTCCATCTGGCTCAGGCGCTCGTAGCACTCCTGGATGATGCGCGCCTCCTCGTCTCCGGCCTGGCGCTTGCCGCCGCTGAAGAGGCGGATGAACAGCCAGATACCGCCGGCAATGACCAACGCAGGCACCAGCACGAGCCAGAAGCCGAAGATCAGTTGCCCCATCGGTGGACCTCCCATGAAATAGTGATGCACGGGTTACTTCCCGCCGGCAATGCGATCCTTGAGGGCCTGGAGCTGGGCCTCCACGTCCTGGTGTCCTTCCAGGGTGGCGAACTCGTGCTCCAGATCGCGCCGCTTGGGAGGCAGCACCATGTCCGCCTCGGCTTCCATGCGCTCGATGCGGTGCTCGAAGTCCTCAAAACGGGCCATGGCTTCCTCGCTGGCGGCGCGACGCACATCCTGACGGGCGCGGCGGGACACATCGGCCCGGATATGACGCTGCACCAGAATGCGCTTCTTCTCCTTGGCGTTCTGCAACTTTTCTTCGAGCACGGCAATGTCTGTCTGCGACTGTTCGATGAGGGCCTCGAAGCGGGTGCTCTCCTCTTCCAGGCCGGCGAATTTCTCGCTGTAGAACAGCTTTTCATTCAGAGCCTCGCGGGCAAGATCGTCCCGGCCGCGCTGCACGGCCAGGCTGGCCCGGCCTTCCCAAAGCACTTCCTTCTCGCGGGCAAGATCCAGCTCCCGGCCCACGCGCTTGGCGTCGGCCATGGCCCCGGCACAGGCGCTCTTGAGTTCCACGAGGGTTTCCTCCATCTCGCGGATCATCAGCTTGATCATCTTTTCGGGGTCTTCCGCCTTGTCCAGCATGGCGTTCATGTTGGCGCTGACAATATCCTTGAATCGCGTGAAGATGCTCATGGCGTCCTCCTGTTGGTATGCATATGAACGGACAGCCTGAATAAAGCAGAGAGCGTGCCAGGGGACTGCGTGTTGAAATCACAGCATATTTTCGGCAGATGACACGATTGTAAGGCGACATGCGCCATTTTTTGGATATATTCGCCATATCGGAGTGCACATGACCACGCTATCCACGGAAGCCCTGGGGCGCAGCGAAGCCTTTCTCGAAGTTCACGAGCGTCTGGCCCTGGCCGCCAGGATCGACCGGCCCGTGCTGCTGGCTGGCGAACGCGGCAGCGGCAAGGAGCTGGCCGCCGCCCGGCTGCACTTCCTCTCCCCGCGCTGGCAGGGGCCGTTCCTCACCCTGCATTGCGCGGCCCTGAGTCCCGGCGTCTTGGAAAGCGAGCTCTTCGGCCACGAGGCCGGCGCGTTCACCGGCGCCGTGGCCCGTCGCAAGGGCCGCTTTGAGCTGGCCGACGGTGGCACGCTGTTTCTGGACGAAATCGCGCACATCCCCATGCCGATGCAGATCAAGCTGTTGCGAGTGGTGGAGAGCCAAGTCTTCGAGCGGGTGGGCGGGGTGCAGGCCATCCGGACGGATGTGCGGCTGGTGGCCGCCTCCAACCGGGATCTGCCGGCCCTGGCGGCGCGGGGCGAGTTTGCGCCGGATCTGCTGGATCGTCTGGCCTTTGAGGTCGTCACCCTGCCGCCGCTCAGGGCGCGGGGCGAGGATGTGCTGCTGCTGGCGGACCACTTTGCCCGACGCATGGCTGTGGAGCTGGGCCGCTCGGAACCGCCGGTTTTTTCGGACCATGCCCTGCACCAGCTGCGCGCACACCCCTGGCCGGGCAATGTACGGGAACTGAAGAATGTGGTGGAGCGGGCCGTGGCGCGGACCATCGGCCAGGAGGACGGCGACGCAATCCGCGTCCTGGATCTGGATCCCTTCGACTCGCCCTGGCGGCCCGTGGAGGCGCAGCAGGTGGCGACATCTTCAACGACGCAGCCGCTCCATGCGGACCTGCTCCGGCTGCCCCTGTCCCTGCCCGATGCCGTCGCCCGGCTGGAGCGGCAGGCCCTGCACACGGCGCTGGCCGCCTCAGGCAACCGGCAGGGCGAGGCCGCCCGGCTGCTGGGGCTGACGTATCATCAGTTCCGGGCCTTGTACCGAAAACACAAGGCCAACCCGGAATAGGACATTTTAATTTTGAAACAGGATATTGCGAGAGGGGAAANAAGGTTCTCCCCTCTCGCAATATCCCCTTCCAAAACTTTGATAATATCTTGCAATTCTAACAAGAGTCTTTGGGGAGGGGGGGTCTGGGGGAACCCCTTTCTGCAAAAAGGGGTTCCCCCAGAAAACTCTTCGCAAGGGGATTCTGCCCTAGCCTTTCAGCAGGGCATTGACTTTTTCCATGACCGCGAAGGCATCGGCCACGTAGAGCACGTCGGCCTTGCCCTGGGCCCAGCCGCAGGAGGCGTCCAGGTTCACGGCCCGGCGTTCGGTGATGAAGCGCCAGCCCACCACGTGGGGTTCCTCGCCGTGGCAGCAGGTGGCCAGGCCTTTCTTGTGGCGGGGGGTGGAACCGGTCTGGCCCACCTGGTGCATGTGCGAGAGGAAGGGCAACACGCCGTGGCCTTCGCCGCCCAGATCCACCAGGGACTTGGTGCTGCCCAGGGAGGACTGGGTGGCGTCCAGGAAGCCGAGGATCAGGCTGCTGGCCTCTTCCAGACGAACCGCACCGGCCTGCTTCTTGGTCCAGCCTGCGCCGGTGACAAAGAGCAGCTGCGCATCGGGACGGATGGTCTGGGCATCGGCGGCCGGGGCATCCACACCGGCGATGCGCGTGGCCGAAGCTGGCACGGCAAAGGGCACAGCCGTGGCTGCGGCCTGACCGGCAGCGCCGGCATAGGGCGCGGCGCAACCGCCGGCAAGGCTGATGCACCAGGGCCGCTGCGCACGGCTCTGCTTGGCGGCCATGCGCTGGCGGTAGTACCAGCGGGTGATCACCGGCGCGCCGTTCTCGGCGGCCAGTTCGGTGACAAAGGTATCAACACGGCCGCCGGTGCGCTGGGCCACACCGGGCAGGATGCGGGCCAGACGCGAGGTGGCCGGGGCCAGCACGATGGACGGCGCAGCGGCCTGCACCAGGGCCGCCGCAGCGGCGGCGTCCGTGGCATAGCGGGGCATGCCCAGGGCATCATCGGACACGGCGAAGAAGGCTTCCGCACCGCAGCCGGCCAGTTGATCGGCCAGGGGCTGCACGGTCTTGCCGAAG
This sequence comes from Megalodesulfovibrio gigas DSM 1382 = ATCC 19364, assembly GCF_000468495.1. Classification (NCBI taxonomy): domain Bacteria; kingdom Pseudomonadati; phylum Thermodesulfobacteriota; class Desulfovibrionia; order Desulfovibrionales; family Desulfovibrionaceae; genus Megalodesulfovibrio; species Megalodesulfovibrio gigas. The sequence continues at coordinate 1,606,847 of NC_022444.1, read as the reverse complement.
AGGCCCACCTTGAAGGTGGCGCCCAGATCCGTGGCCAGGGTGGCGGCGGCCGTCACGGCCTCCAGGGAGTTCTTGCCCAGCGTGCCGTCGAGTTCAGGGGCGAGCAACAGCAGAATGGTTTCCATGACGGCTCCTTAGCTGCGAATCCAGTCCGCAATTTCGCGGGCAATGTCATCCACGGGGACATCCTTGACGACGCGCGTTTCGCGGCGCTGCCTGGGCAGCTCCACGGCGGCATAGGTCACGCCTTCCGCGCCCACCTTGGCCGGCTGCGCCTTCTGCAAGGCCGGCATCACCAGACGCATGTTCTGCATGCCCACCTGGGGATTGTTGGGCGGCTCAGGCAGGGAACCGGTGGCCCAGCCGAGCACGGCCGGCGGGTTGGCCAGCTCGCTCACCAGATAGCTGCCGCCTTCGATGCGTTCCTTGATGAGCAGGGAATCGCCCTGCACCTGGCAGAGGTCCACACCCTGGAATTGTTCCGTAATGCCGAGCAGTTCACCCAGAATCTGCAGGGTGGCGCCAGCCCCGCGCGAGGCGGACTGCCAGCCGCCGAAGAGCAGCAGGCGGCTTTTGTCCAGGCCGGGGATGGAGTTCACGGCCTCGGCCAGCACGGCGGCCACTTCGGCTGCATCCACAAAGCCGCCGGCAGGGCCATCGCGCACCACCAGCTCAAAGGGGGCCTTCTGGGCCACCTGCATCATCACCTGCTGCAGCTTGGCCTTGGGCCCCAGGCTGACCAGCGTGACCTTGCTGCCGGGAACCTGCTTGGCCAGATTGGCGGCCTCGAACAGGGCGTGCGCGACCCAGGGGTCCAGCACGGCGGGCAACTGCAACTCGTTCTTCAGACCCCAGCCGGCCGGACCGAGGGCCGGTTCCAGGGTCTGCAGCGGATCGGGAACAATGCTCCCGCACACAACGATATGATAGGGCTGACTCATGGTTTCTCCTTCAACACGCCTTGCCGGCGAATCAGTGGCGGATCAGTTGTCGGCGGAATGCAAACCGCCTGCGCCGGCCAGAAAGTCCACATTGGTGCGTTCGGGATGCTGCGGATGGTTTTTGGAACAATTCCACAGACAGGCTCCGCAGTGGACGCATTTTTCACGATCAAACAGCGGCGGGCCATCTTCCGGATTGGTGGTGATGGCCTGGCCGGAACAGGCCTCCACGCACACCTGCTCGCGACAGTGGCGGCAGAGTTCCGGAGAGGCGAAGCGCACATGGTCTGCATAGCCTGCCGGGGCCTGGACCTTGCCGCCCAGGAGCAGGGCATCCTGGTGGGAGATGAACAGCTCGCCGTCCAGGGGGATTTCCGGCCAGCCGGCGCGGTCCATCAGGGCATCGTGCAGGGAAAGGCCCTTGGCCTTGCACTCCTTGCGGATGGCTTCGATGTCCTCGGGGGCGATGCGGCCCTTGTAGTAGGCCTCCACCGTGGGGATGCGGGACTGCGGCGTGCGGGATTTGGCCGGCCAGTTCCAGCGGCCGTTGGTCATCCCCGCCAGCCCCACGCCCAGGAGCCCCTGGACCAGGGACTTCTGGAAGCCGTCCCGGGCATGGGCGGCGCGCAGGGCACCGGCCTCCACCCAGGAATTGCGACGGCGGCGCAGGTAGGTGGCCTCCAGATTCTCCTTGGTGAAGGGCTTGTTTTCCTTCAGGAGTTCCAGCACGGCCTCGCCCAGCATCGCGCCTGTGGCCCAGGCTTCGTCCACGCCGGAATTGGTCAGGCAGTTGGTGGAGCCGGATCCTTCGCCGATGCGGGCAAACCCGTCGCCCACGAGGAAGGGTTCGCCCTGCTTGCCGGCTTCCTGGATGGACTTGGCGCCCCAACTCAGCAGCTTGCCGCCCTTGATGATATTCTGAATGTACGGGTGCAGCATCCAGTGCTGCAGGTAGCGGTAGGCCGTGCGCACCGGGGAATCGAACCAGGAGGGGACGAAAATCCCCATGGATGCGATGTTGTTGGGATACACATACAGGAAGCCGAAGATTTCCGGCTCCGGGTACCCCAGGGTGTGCAGCACGCAGCCGGGCTGCAGGGGGCAATCCGCGGGCAGTTCCACCACCATCTTCATGCCCACAGCCCAATCGCGCTGATGGTGGCCGTCGGGCAGGCCCAGGGTCTGATCGAGCTGGCGGCCCACCGCGCCCACGGGGCCATCGCCCACCACCGTGAGCTGGGCCTTGATGTCCATGCCGGGCATGAAGCCGGCCTCGGGGGTGCCGGCCTTGTCCACGCCCTGATCGGCCAGGCGCACGCCCACCACCCTGCCCTGCTCCAGCAGGGCCTGCTGCACGGGCATGCCCGGCCAGACCTGCGCCAGACCCGAGCCCATCACATTGGCCCCGGCCCACTGGCAGAACTGGCCGATGGAAAGCACCAGGCCGCCGTGCTTGTCCAGAAATGGCGGGATGTACGGCAGTTCCACCGCGGCGTCGCGCGCTTTGAGGGCCAGTTTCATGGCCTTTTCGCCCAGGGTCAGGAGTCTGGAGCGCCGCGAAGGACCTTTGGGGCCCTGCGGATCAAACATCCAGACCACCTTTTCTTCGGTGACACTGTGGGCGTTGGGAATCTCGCTGAAATCCTGGTCAGGGAAGGAAGCCTTGATGGCTTCCGCCTTGGTGACCACGCCTGAGACGCCGAAGCCGACGTCATCCGCGCGTTCGTAACAGATCACCTGCGGCGGCATGCCGGGCATGGCCACGGATTCGGCCACGGGCATGCCGTGTTCGTCCACCAGCCCGCGGGACAGGGTGGTGAGGAACCCGGCCGAGGCAGGCCCGAAGCCCACGCAGACGATATCCACATCCATGGACTGGCGTTCGATTTCCATCGTCATGTCAGGTAGATCCTGTGCAGGAAAAATCGGGGTTGAGGGCATTCCCGGGAGCAGACGTCCTCGGAAAGAGGGCCGGGAGGCGTGTGCAACACCTCCCGGCCAACACCACGGACGTCCCTATTGAGGGTAGTCCAATGCTTCGGGGATCATCACCTGGGTCACGGCGTGGGCAGCGCGGTCCTTGGCCAGACGGCAGCCGGCCAGACGGGCTTCCACGGCGCAACGCAGGTTGCAGTAGGTTTCCCACTCGGGGAGGCTGGCGGCATCGCCTTCGGGCTGCAGGTAGCCCAGCACCAGCTCGGCCACGATGCGGCCCACTTCGCCGGCCGTGCGCGCGGCATGCACGGTGAACAGGTCCATGAAGAACTGCACCGTGCCTTCCAGGCCGTCGGCCACCACCGGGTTTTCCGGGCCCTTGGCTTCCAGCTCCAGCACGTCCAGCAGCTGGCAACGGGCGGCCATCAGCCAGGCCACGGCATCGGCCATGGCGAAGGACACACCCTGACGCTTGGCGTGGAAGAGCGGCTTGCCCTGGGGATCCTTGCTCTTGGTCAGGTAGTCCAGCGCCCACATCCACAGATCCATGGACGCAGCCAGGGCCCCGGCGCCGGTGGCGGGGCGGTCTGCGGCAATGGCTTTCAGTTCGGCAGTCCAGTTCCGGCACAGCGCCAGGAAAACCGGCTGATCGATGGTGGTCGTGAGCTGACGGCGCTGCACGGACTCAGGGCCTTCATAGGTGGCTTCCAGCTGGGCATCCATCCACTTCATGCCCAGGAAGCCGGGGCAGTCTTCGGTGATGCCGTAGCCGCCCATGAGGGACACGGCCTCGCGCATCATTGTCGCGCCAAAGCCGGTGTTCCAGAGCTTGCAGCTGGGGATGAGCACGCCGGTCATGGCGTGGTGCACCAGGAACTGCACCAGCACGTCGGCTTCCGCGTCGGCAATGATAGCGGCGTCGCCATCGGGCTTGCCCACTTCGGCCAGGTAGGCCAGGGCCTTATCCTGTACAGCCTTGAGGGCCTTGGCCTCGGCGCGCACGCCGGAGATGCCCTGGCTGTGCAGCAGCGCTTCCTTGCCCTTTTCCAGGGCATCGAAGCGGTCGCAGATGCGGGACGTCTCGAAGCCCAGGGAAGCCCCGGCCTCGCCCGTGGCCCAGACATCCACCAGACGATGGCAGGGATCCTCGTTCATCTGCAGGCCCAGTTCGTAGCGCGGAGAGCCCGGCTGGGCCGCCTCGCCGCCGCGGAAGCGCTGGCGCTGGTAGCGGATGACCGGTTCCACGGCCGACAGCAGCTTGGCCGAGGTCATCACGCCCACGGGAATCCGGGTGCGGGTGAAGACCGAGGCGATGGCGTCGGAGTGGGAGACGTTGGGAACGATGACGCCGTCCTTCACGGTGTAGCCGCCGATGATCCGGCTGGCCGGCACCTTGACATTGAGCACGGGATCATTGGTGGCGGACAGCTGATGCACCAGCTTCTTGGTGGGCGCACCGGGATCCCAGGAGCCTTCATCGTCCTTGAGCAACAGGATGATGCAGGAGGATTTGATGCGGGGATCGTCGCTGGCCACGGCGGCGGTGACGAAGTTGGCGAATTCCATGTTGGTGATGAAGCGGCCGCGCTTGTCCACCTGCAGCATGGGCTCCTTGCCCTCTTCCCACTCGGCCACGCGCACCTTGCCCACCAGCACACCGGTGTCCACACCCACGTACGGCAGGGGTTCGGTGAGGGCGAAGGCGCCACGCCAGATTTCGCGGTCCTCGCCGGGCTGGGGCGGGCAGATGTTGGGGAAGACGAAATCCTTCTGTTCCTCGGTGCCCTTTTCGTTGATGGGCGCCAGGGCCAGATCCGACGCCAGGGCGCAGGTGGCCGCGCCACCGTCCACCCAGGCCAGTTCAAAGGCCGTGAGGCTCATGGCCAGGTTTTTGGGACCTTCGATGTACCCGCCGTATTTCGGCTCCAGGAACATGGAGGTAACGCCGGCCCCGTCCATGGCGGTGAGCAGCGAGGCCTTTTCCGCGGTCCATTCGTGGGTGGTGCGCTGGCCGTCGGCCACCAGACGTGCCGCCACGCTTCTGGCCACCGCGCGGGTGGATTGCACCAGCATTTGCAAATCGAATCTGTCGGCAAATCGCCACATGATCTGTCGAACGTCGTCGCCCGGCAGGGTGCGCAATGTCTCCATGTGCATCATCCTGAGTTATGTTAGCGTGTTGACCAAATGGCCAGACGGTGGGTAGTCCTGATTGGACAAGATAGGTATGTGGCACATACTGTATCATGGCGTTCGAGTCAACGCACAGGCCATTTGTACCATTTGTGACAATGCACCTGGACGCATGTGGCGGCCACGTGACACTCGAATGATGGAGGAGGTCAGCAGCCCCGCCAGACCGTCGGGGCCATTCCAAGACAGCCGTTAAAGATCCGGCACAACTGACTTTGATCACAGCACCCCACAGCCAGGGCGGCCTCGGCCAGGGAGATGCCTGACTCAAGCAGGGTACAGGCCCGGCGAACGCGTTCGCGCTGCTGAAATTCCAGGGGCGAAAGGCCCGTGGCCCGCAGAAACTTCCGCTGAAAATGACACGCCGACAATCCCGCCACCTCCGCCACCTCCGCCAGCCGCAAGGGCTCGGCATGATGCTCGCGGATGTACGCCACGGCAAGCGCCAGGCGGGGATCGTCCTCCCCCAACGCCAACGCCGTCCCAGACGCCGCCCCAGACGCCTGGACGCCCGGCGCAGCATGGCGGAGCAGCTCCCACACAAATGCCTGCAACGGCTCCGCCCGTGCGCGCACGGGCCCGGGGCGAAGCAGCAGCCCGGGCAAGTGTCGAAACTGACGGGCCAGTTCGGCATCGTCGATCCATGTACGAGAAAAATACGGCAACTCGCCATGATCCATCAATGATCGCACCAGGGCCGCGGGCAGCCGCAGCACCTGGTAGCTGTGGGGGCCAGGACTGTGGCACTGATGCCGCGCCCCGATATTGATGACGAACAGCTGCCCAGGCTCAATGACGTACGACACCTGTTCCAGGGTCACCACCCGCACGCCGGCATCCAGCAGGCCCACGCACAACCCGTCATGTGCATGCGGCTGAAATCGCGACCAGATCCCGCGGGCCAGCACCAGCTCCACCCCCTCCAGGCCAGCCACGGCGACCCTGCGAAGGCGACCCCGGCTCATTTGAGCGCCGGTGCAAAGGTGGCCCGCAACCACAGGCCGTCCGCACTGGCCAGCACTTCATGGTGCACGCCCTGGGGAATGACGGCCACCACCCCCGGCGCATAGGCCATTGCCTTGCCCTGGACCAGGGCCTGGCCGGAGCCGACCACCACCTCATGCAGTTCCAACTGCTGCTCGTGGACGTGGGATGCCAGACTGCAGCCCGGCTCCACGCGCACCAAGTGGCAGGAAGCTCGGCCGCCCGTCTCTGCGCCGCAGACCAAGTGCTTCACCCACACCCCGGCATAGACGGGATGCGGGGACCAGGGAATGCCTTCGGCGTCCACCCGGGCGTGCAACGTTTCCACCGCGCCATTGGCCAGGCACTCGCCGTAATGAAGAGCATGATCCATATCCGTATTCCTTTGCAAGACGTTACAGTTGCCCGACACCGTACGTCAGAGCGCAGCAAGCGTCTTGGCGGATCTTGCGATCTTTCCTTGCATCCCCTGCCCTGCCCCGGCTACCCTGCACGCCACAGGAGACACCTATGGATCTGCAAGGTTCCGTGATCCGGCCCCCCGGCGAGGCCGATTCCATCCTGCTCCAGGTCACCCTGGGCTGCACGCACAATGCCTGTACCTTTTGCGGCGCATACCTGGGCAAGCCGTTTCGCGTCAAACCCTGGGAACGCATCCAGGCCGATCTGGACTGGGCCGCCCGCCACTGCCGGCGCATCCGTCGCGTCTTTTTGTGCGATGGCGATGCCCTGTGCCTCTCTCAGAACAAGCTGCTGCATCTGTTGGGGATGATCCGCGAAAAGCTGCCCTGGGTGGTGCGCGTGGCCACGTATGCCGCGGCGCGCAATGTGGCGCGCAAATCGGACGAGGAATTGCGGGAACTGCGGGAGGCCGGGCTGTCCCTCTGCTATCTGGGCCTGGAAAGCGGGGACGACGCCGTGTTGGCCGCCGTGCACAAAGGCGTGGATGCAGCGACGCAGATCGCCCAGGCGGGCCGGCTCATGGCTGCGGGCATGAAGCTGAACGTCACCGTGCTGCTGGGTCTGGCCGGGATGGACGGATCCATGTCCCACGCCCGCCGCACCGGCGAGGCCCTGACGGCCCTGCAGCCGGACCAGACGGCGGCGCTCTCCCTGATGCTCATTCCTGGCACGCCCCTGTACGACGCGGCGCAGGAGGGACGCTTCCAACTGCCCGATGCCCACGGCCTGCTGGCCGAACTGCGGGAACTGCTGGCCCATACTCACCTGGAACGCGGGCTGTTCCTGGCCAATCATGCGTCCAATCACCTGCCCATGACCCTGCGCCTGCCGCGGGACAAGGACGCCACCCTGGCCCTGCTGGATCAGGCCCTGGCCGGCAAGGTGGCCCTGAAAGAGGAGCGGTTCAGGCGGTTGTGAGGCATGCCCGCGCCGATATCCTGGCAGCGTTACAAATGTTGCACAACAAGCCCTGGCAATTGCCGTTGAAGCCATTCAGCCACCAGCCTACGGTGACAGCAATCGGCCGTTACCTCGCTGCAAAGTAGGCAAGTGCGATCCAAAGCCTGGATGGAAAAATCCTTTCTCGCAAACCGTTCTTGCAGCAATTGGTCAAACTGGCTCGCGTAGTCACCCCACGCGATTTCTTTTTTTTTGTATGCATCGAGCAATGCGGCGGTCGGCGCCCATTCGGGACGATGCATATACTCACACTTTATGATGCGGTTCAGAAAAAAGATCAAATCTTCTTTTTTTGTAAATCCGGCAAGATGGGACGTATTCTGCAAACGGACGTCAATGATCGCGCGGATGCCGCTGCGCTCAAGCATGGTGAAAAACGATTCGGCAGATTTTTTTGTGAAGCCTATCGTAAAAAGAATACCTTCATCCATACCCGGCCCCTGCGTCTGTGTGCATGCGGAATGCAATTTCTCGTCCATGCCGCCGATAGGCCTCAGCTTGGGTTGCATCCGCCCCCCCTCCGCCAAGCGGCAAAAGGAGCTGATCCAGGCCATATCGCCTGCACATGCGCGCTTCCAACTCCGCGTGCGACTCCAGGGAACCATCCGCGAGTATATGATGAATGGCAAGCCCTGAAATGGTTTTCATCGCCTGCCGAGACACGAGCACGGCGCGATGGCAATCCAAAGGATCCTTTTCGGCACAGAGAAGACACACCGTAAAATGGCGCACCCCCTCGTCAAGTCGCTTCAGCCCCTTCCTGAATAAATCCGTCTCTGCAATGCGTTCGTACACGGCAATGCCATGTTCAAGCACTGCTACATCCGTATAGCGGGCCCCCAGGGAGTCCCCCAAATAGACGTAGGCGATTCCCTGCTGCCGGAGAAAAAGCTGCAATTGATCGCCATTAAATTCAGGCTTGAACGAGGTGCGCGGCACAGAACGTACATCCGCCAATGCCGTCACACCATAGCGCAGCAGGTACCCCGCCAAGCTCTCGAGGGTCAGTGGCGCATATCCTATGGTGTACAACACGGGCATGGCACAACATCCTCACTCAGAACATCGGCGTATCCCAATCCGAGAAGAGCGGATCAGGGAATGTATGTATGCCGTTTACCTGCAGCCAATAGCCCCGTCTACCATCATGGGGGGATTCCCATACCCGGCTCAAGCCTATGCGCAGGAAGACATCCTCTGCATAGTCGATAAACCGTCGCATCCGGCGAAGTACGTCGTCATCCAATTGGTTATTCTTCATATATTCGACCGGTAACAAGTCTTTATATGGACGCACAAACCGCATTCCTGAGCCGTCCTGAAAGCCCACTCGCAGTTGCGGCTCTGCCCTGTAATCATCCCAATACAGCTGGATGGAATCCGGCGCAACGCGGATGGTGACAATGGACTTTATTGGGCGACACGCTTCCGAATAAAGGCTTTTCTCGCCCACCGGCAACTCGCAGCCAAAGCCTTCTGCCACTGAACCCGCCTGCGTCCGTTCCAGGGCGCATCGAAGGTGTGCCCTCTCCAGACGCCCATACATCGGTTGACCCTGGGGACGATGGTCCTCCACATGCGGAGGGGGACTCCCGCTGGAATCGAAATCCCCCTGCAATCCATCCCCAGGCATTAGTCCCCTGGCCCGGCAGGCGTGTACCGTCCATTTCAAATCTGGGCGAATACAAAAATCGCTCCCGAAAAGCACCCCGGCGATACATACATGCTGCCCGCTGAGCATTGTCATGTCAGTCAATATAATGTTCATGCCATATACTAGCCAAAACGAAGTCGCCTTGCAATATAGACATGACACATTACACCGCAGGTTATTCTCTCTTACCCCACCGGCAACGCCTTCCCCGTCAGCCGTTCGAAGGCGTCCAGGTACTTGGCGCGGGTCTGGTCGATGATGTCCTGCGGCAGGGCCGGCGGCGGGGGTTCCTTGTTCCAGGGCTGGGCAGAGAGCCAGTCCCGCAGGAACTGCTTGTCAAAGCTGGGCTGGCCCTGGCCGGGCTGGTAGCCGTCTGCCGGCCAGAAGCGGGAGGAGTCCGGCGTCAGCACCTCGTCGATGAGCAGCAATTCGCCGTCCAGCACGCCGAATTCGAATTTCGTATCCGCAATGATGATGCCCCGGGAGCGGGCATAGTCCCGGCCCTTGTTGTAGATGGCCAGGGCCAGGGCCTCGGCCTGGGCGGTCAGCCCCTCGCCCGCGATGGCCTTGGCCTGCTCCACGGTGATGTTCTCGTCGTGCGCGCCCAGCTCCGCCTTGGTGGACGGCGTGAACAGCGGCTGCGGCAGCTCCTGGGATTCCAGCAACCCCGCCGGCAGGGCATGGCCGCAGACGGCGCCGGTCTTGCGGTAATCGCTCCAGCCAGAGCCGGTGATGTACCCGCGCACAATGCATTCCACGGGCAGCGGCTTGCACTTGCGCACCAGCACGCTGCGGCCCTGCAGTTGGGCGGCGTGCTGGTGCAGCGGGGCGGGCATGTCCTGCACGTCCGCGGCCAGCAGGTGATTTTTCACCAACGGGGCCATCATCTCCATCCAGAAGAGTGTGATCTGATTGAGCACCGCACCTTTCTGGGGGATGGGCTGATCCATGACCACATCATAGGCCGAGATGCGGTCCGTGGTGACCAGAAGCAGCGCTTCCGGCGAGATTTCATAGATATCCCGGACCTTGCCGCGATGCAGCAACGGGTACTCGGGAATGCTGGTCTGGATGACGGCGTCCATGACGGCTCCTACGAGGCTTGATCCTTGTTGCGGCATTCCACGGCGCGGGCGTGCGCCTCCAGGCCTTCCAGGCGGGCAAAGCGGGCAATCTTGTCCCCATGGGCCTGCAGAAACGCCGGTGAGGTGGCGATAACGCTGGACTTCTTGCAGAAATTGTCCACGCCCAGGGCCGAGGCGAACCGCGCCGTGCCCAGGGTGGGCAACACGTGGTTGGGGCCGGCAAAGTAGTCGCCCACGGGCTCGGGGGTATGATCGCCCAGAAAAATCGCGCCGGCATGGCGGATTTTGCCCAGCAGCGCCCAGGGATCAGCCACGGCCAGCTCCAGGTGTTCCGGGGCAAAGCGGTTGGACAGCTCGGCCGCGGTGTCCAGATCCGGCACCTGCACCAGCGCCCCGAAGTCCTTGAGGCAGCGGGTGGCGATCTCGTGCCGGGGCAGGGCCTGGCACTGGCGCTCCAGCTCGGCGCGCACGGCGTCCAGCAGGGCGGCGGAGGGCGAGATGCACACCGCGGCGGCCAGAGCGTCGTGTTCGGCCTGGGAGAGCATGTCCGCAGCCAGCCAGGCAGCGCGGCGGGTCAGGTCGCGGCCGGGAATGTCCTCGGCGATGATGCAGATCTCGCTGGGGCCGGCGATCATGTCGATGCCGATCTCCCCGATGAGCAACTGCTTGGCCGTGGCCACATACAGGTTGCCAGGACCGGCGATGACATCCACAGGCCGGATGGACTGCGTGCCGTAGGCCAGGGCCGCCACGGCCCAGGCGCTGCCCGTGGCGTACACTTCCTCAATGCCCAGCAATGCAGCGGTGGCCAGAATGTACGGGTTCAGGGTGCCGTCCTTGCGCGGCGGCGAGACCACGGCAATCTCCGCCACGCCGGCCACCTGGGCAGGGATGGCGTTCATGAGCAGGCTGGAAATGAGGGGCGTTTCGCCGCCCTGGCCGCCGGGCACGTACAGGCCCACGCGGTCCACGGGCCGGACCAGCTGCCCGGTGATGCTGCCGTCGGCGTGGGGCCGCCACCAGCTCTGCTGCACCTGGGCCTGATGGTAGGCGCGGATATTGGCCGCGGCTTCCTTGATGATGTCCATATCCGCCTGGAACGTCGCATCGTCCGTGGCCAGGGCCGCAGCAAGGGATGCCGTGGGCACCTTGAGCATGGCGGTGGTGAAACCGGGACAATCGAAGCGGGCGGTGCAGTCTGCCAGGGCGGCATCGCCCTCGGCGCGAACACGGGTCAGGATCTCCCGAACCACGCTCACCACATCCAGGCCGGGGTCCTTGCGCTGCGCCATGTGCGCGGCAATGGCGGACCAGCTGTCGGGATCAGGGTATTGCCAACGAATGCAAGCCATGGGGTCTCCTCGGGTGTTGGTGGACCCATCGATAATAATGCGCGGCGAAAAAGTCGAGGGTAAAGAAAATGCAAAAGGCCGGGACCCGAAGGTCCCGGCCCGGACAAGCCAGTCGTCACACGGTCTTAGAACTTGTAGTTCAGACCCCAGGCCACCTTGTAACCAGTGCCTTCGTCGGCGATGGTGTACAGGGTGTTGCCGTAGTTCACGTGCATGAGGCCCAGCTCGAGGATAAGAGCCAGGTTTTCATACAGCATGTACTTGCTGTCGAAGTTCACTTCGAAGAGCTGGTCGGCGGTGGTCAGTTCGATACCGTCGGTCACAGGAGTGACCAGCACGGTGCCGTTGGCCAGCTGGGTGCGGATGCGGCGGCTCTTGGAGCTGTTGGTACCGCCACCGTAGAGGAAACGCACCTGATGGGTGAGGTCTTCCACGAAGGAGATATCCTTGAACAGGAGGGCAACGCCCCACTTGCCAGCGGGGTTGTTGTGGCTCAGGTCGGCAGTACCGGCCAGGGCGCCACCGGAGGAGATCAGGTCGCCACCGTCCCAGGCAAAGCTGGTGGGGTTCCAGTCGCCAGCAACCATGGGCAGCTGCTCGGAGCCGTTGCGCCAGGAAGCGTCTTCACCGGAAGCGTACCAGCCCATCAGACCAACGGTCATGAAGTCCAGGGCGTAGTCGATTTCAGCGGCCAGGTAGAAGCCCTTGCGGTCAGCGGCGTCATGCTTGGCTTCGACGGAGCCGTACAGGCCTTCAAGCATGAAGGTGAAGGGGTCGAACATGTCGAGGGTGAAGGTCGAGCCAGCCCACCAAGCGAAGGTGCGCTGATCAAGAGCGGCGCGGGAAGTGGGGACCACGGCGCCGGAGTAGATGGCGGGGGGCAGCAGTTCGGGGGTGTTGCCCACGCCGCCATTCAGGTAGTTGAACACGTAGTCACGGCCCACGAGGGCGAACACGAAGTAGGGGTGCAGCATCCAGCCGTCGCCCTTGATGGGGGCGAGGATGCCGAACATGTCGAGTTCGTCAAAGGGGTTGGGGGTACCATTGGTGGCGACATCATACAAACGGGCCCAGAAGGCGCCGATGGTGATCATGTCGTTGATGGGGTACTGCGCCAGCACGGCAGCCACGTCGTCGTCGAACAGGGGGGAACCCGCGATGACGCCGGGGGCGGCCAGGCCCTGGATACCAACGGAGAACAGCAGGTCGGTGTCAGGGATGTTGAACTGAATGAAAGCGCGCTTGGTTTCGACGTTCACGCCGTCAGCGCCCAGAGCGCCACCGGAGCCGCGGCCCACGGTAGCGGCGCTGCCCCAGCGGATTTCGCCGATTTCAAACATCAAGATGCCCTGCAGGTTTTCGCTGGCGATGAAATCAACCTGCACGCGGGTGCGCTGACGGGCGTCAAAGTGGTCGGTGTCGTCAAAGTCAGGACCGAAATTGCCGAGATCGATGTACGACCAGTTGAACTGGAAGTTACCCTTCACTTTCACTTCGACGGCCTGGGCCATGGCGATGGAACCCAGAACGAAGATGGCGGCGAGGGCGAGGGTCATAATGCGCTTCATGAGCCTTCTCCTATTGCTTTTGCTGAAAGACACGGTTGACTGCTTGTCCATCTCAACCTTCCGGTGCCCCTTTTACCCCCACTCCACACCCCTGGCAAGTCGTTTTGTTGACGGCAGTCAAAATTTTTATACGGTCAAAATTCTTATACTCGCCCCCCCGAGCGCCCTGCCGCCCAATAATTCAATACAACAGTCTGAAATAAAACGTCATACCCTTGCTTCAGGACGGCATTTGCGCGTCGGATTACAATCCGTCCATCAAAATTTTTCCACTCGCCACCCCGTTGCCCCGGGCTTGCCCTCCCCTGCCCCCCGAATTATCAGACCCCATGCACACCCCCCACCCCCTGGCCGCCAGCCTGCCTGCCCAGCCCCTCACCCCCGGCGTCTATCTGTTCAAGGACGCCCAGGGCCGCATTGTGTATGTGGGCAAGGCCAAGGTGTTGCGCAAGCGCCTGGCCAGTTATTTTCAGCGCGACGACGCCCTGCCGCTCAAGACGAAATCCATGCTCAAGGTGGCGACCTCCCTGGACACCCTGTGCACGGACACGGAAAAAGAAGCCCTGCTGCTGGAAGCCTCCCTCATCAAGAAGCATCGCCCGCGCTACAACATCGTCCTGCGCGACGACAAGCAGTACGCCCTCTTCAAACTGGAGAAAAAGCACCAGTTTCCCCGCCTGACCATCACCCGCCGCGTGGTCCGCGACGGGTCCGTGTACTTTGGCCCCTTCACCTCCGCCAAGGTCGCCCGGGACGCCTGGAAGGCCATCCACCAGATTTTCCCCCTGCGCCGCTGCTCCGGGCATGTCTTCCGCAACCGCGTCCGGCCCTGCCTGTATCATCATATGGGGTTGTGTCTTGGCCCCTGCGTGTACGACGTGGACGTGCGCGAATACGCCCGCATGGTGGAACGCGTGGAGATGCTGCTGGCCGGCCGGTCCCGCGAGCTCATCGAGGTGCTGGAGAAGCAGATGCACGCCGCCGCCGAGGCCCTGGAGTTTGAGGACGCCGCCCGCCTGCGCGATCAGGTGGCTGCCGTGCGGGCCACGGTGGAGCAGCAGGTGGCCGTGCTGACCACGGAAGAAACGGTGGATGTGCTGGCCCTGGCGCAGTCCGAGGCCGGCCTGGGCCTGGCCCTGCTCTTTGTGCGGCGCGGCCGGCTCCTGGACAAAAAGCAGTATTTCTGGCCCGGCCTCACCCTGGAGCACGGCCCCGAGGCCGTGGCCGGCTTTTTGATGCAGTATTACGAGGCCGGCCGCTTCATCCCGTCCCGCATCATCATTCCATATGATATCAATGTGATGGATGCAGATCAGGACTTCTCCTTGAGTCAGGAGCACGCCCAGGTGCTGACCGAGCGGCGCGGCGGGCCGGTGCGACTGCTGCCGCCGCGTTCCACCACGGAAAAGAAGCTGATGGCCCTGGCCCAGACCAATGCCCGCGAAGCCGCCCGCCAGGAATCACGCGCCGGCGACGATCCAGAAACCCTGCTGGTCGCCGTGCAACGCGCCCTGCACCTGCCGGCCGTCCCGCGGCGCATCGAGGCGGTGGACGTCTCCCACACCCGGGGGGAGCAGACGCGTGTGGGGGTCATCGTCTATGTGGACGGGCAACATCGCAAGGATCAGTCCAAGGCCTACGCCTTTGATCCGGACGCCCTGCCCGGCGCGCCCGGGGACGATTACGCCGTGCTCCACGCCTGGGCCGCCCGCCGCCTGGCCTCGGGACCGCCCTGGCCGGATCTGCTGCTGGTGGACGGCGGTCGCGGGCAGCTCGCTTCCACCCTGAGCGGCTTCCACAAGGCTGCCTGGACCGAGTCCTTTCCCCTGGCCGCTATCGCCAAGGGCCGCGTGGAGGACGAGTCCGCCGCCGGAACCACGCGCCTGCGACGGCAGCGGCACAGCCTGGAGGACATGATCTACCTCCCCGGCCGCAAGAACCCGTTGCCCCTGCGCCCGGGGTCGCCGGAGCTGCTGTTTCTGCAGCGTGTGCGCGATTCGGTGCACCACTTCGCCATCGGCAGCCATCGTCGTTCCCGCGGCAAGGCCGTGCTGCAGAGCGAACTGCTCCAGGCGCCCGGCATCGGCCCCAAGACGGCCCGGCTGTTGTGGGATCATTTTCAAACGTGGGATCGGATGCTCGCAGCCACCCCCGAGGAGCTGGCCCAGGTGCCGGGCCTGGGCCAAAAACGCGCCGGACGCATCGCCGAGAAGCTGGCCGCCTTGCGGACCTGATGCCGGATTATTGCACCGCGGCGAACTGGGCGGCAATCCGCTCCAGACGGCGGCGGTTGGCGCCGAAATCCCAGTGTCCCACACGGGAGGCGCTGTAGCAGTGGATGACGCCTTCCTTCGTCTGCGCCGCCTGCCCGGAAATTCCGGCCAGCTCGGCCCTGAAGAACAGGTCGTCCATGAATCCAAAGAAGTTGCTGTGCAACCGGGCCTGGATGGAGCTGGGTCCCACGGTCACGATTTCCAAGCCGGGCGTGGCCCGCAGGAGGGCTTCCAGGGCGCGCATGGCCTCGGGCGCACCGCCGTGGAAGGGAATGGGGTCGATGCGGAAGCGGGACGCCGCCGTGGCCGGGCTCTTGCTGGAGACGCAATTGGGCGTCACCCCGCACACGGGCACGGTTTCCCAGAATGGCGGCGTCAGGCCGGTGCTCAGGTGCGCCAGCCAGTACAACCCGCCGACCACCATGGCCAGCAGGGAAGCGCCCCAGAACAGCATGACGCGCGCATGGGCCATGGTTATGGTCATATTCAATCTCCTGCCACGCGGATGATCGGCATGCGACGCAGCGCCACGTGCTGATAGCGTTCGTCGGGCCAACCCAAGGCGATGACGGCATAGATGCATTCCTCGCCCGGCACGCCCAGCCGCTGCTGGATAGTCGGGTCCCGCCGCATGGCGGCCACGGCATAGCCAATGAGGCAGGTGCCCAGCCCCATGGCGTGCGCGCCCAGCAGCATGTTCTGGGTGGCCAGCAGGGCATCCTCGGCCGGGCAGCTCGCCCCGGGGGCGCAGCCCACCAGAATGGCCGCCGGCGCACTGTGGAACAGCCGGTCGATGCCATGCTCCTGCCAGTCCCGATACGCCCGGGCCACGGCCCGGTAATAGGACCGGTAGTACTGCTCCAGCTCCGGCTGGCCCAGCAGACGCAGGCCCAGGCGCAGCCAGCGCTTTTCCGCCTTTTTGTTCAGGGCGTTGAAGTAGCCGGCCACGTCTTCCACGTGCCGCGCCACGGCCGCGCGGGTGGGCAGCAGGGTGAAGGTCCAGCGCTGGGAGTTGGTGCCCGAGGGCGCGGCAATGCCGAGCTTGACCAGATCCTCCAGCATGTCGCGGGAGACCGGGGCGTCTTTGAAGTTGCGACACGACCGCCGCGAGGCCATGAGTCGCGCCAGGACGCCGGGATCGTCCTTGCCGAAGCCGGACCACTCGGACGAGGCCGAAAACGTGGCAAATTCGTAGGTGCGCGGGTCCAGCGTGGTCACCTGCACCGCGCCCGTGGGGCACACAGCCTGGCAGTGCCCGCACTGGATGGACGTGCGCCCGGTGGGCTTGGCCTTGCCGTCCACCATACGCAGGGTCCGCGACGGGCACACCCGCACGCACAGGCCGCAGCCGATGCAGCGTTCCTCGTCCACAATGGTGCGGACTTCCTGATACAGACTCGACATGATTGGTTTCGTCCAGAGAAAAAATGTCTCGTCCTGCAACGCACCCGCCCAGGACGTTCCCGCTAGGCTTCCGCAGGCTGGGCGTCCGCCACCTTGACGGCAAACTCCGTCACGCCTTCCGGCGGATTGAAAAAGACCACCATGAACGGCACGGAATCGCCGCCGGCCACATTGCGGTTGGTGGTCAGGATGCCGGCCTCGTCGTTGAGCAGGGCTTCGATGTCCGCTTCCAGGAAGGTTTCCAGCTGGGAGAGCGCCAACGTCACGCCGGCCATGCCCCGCTTGACCATGAGCACCGCACCGCCCGCGCCAAACAGCGTGGCCTCCACTTCCACCAGATCCACCGGCTCCCTGCCGGCATTGACCACCCGGCCCTCCACCACCAGCATGGAGCCCAGCCGCTCGTTTTTGACGTAATACTGGCGCACGCCCTGGAGCTTGAAGCGCTTGTCCAGATCCGGCAGCCCCGTGGGGCCGGCGGCCATCTGCACATAGTCCCCTCCGGCGCTGGCAGCCGGGGCTCCGCCGTTGCTCTCGACCGGCTGGCGGGAGGCGTCCCCGGCGTTGGCGCTGGCTCCAAAACAGCCGGGCAACACGGCCAGCGCCAGGAGCATGGCCAAAGCCAGCATGCGCCGCACACCGGGTGCGGCTCCCCTTGCAACAGTCTGTGCCAATGTCTGCGTGGTGTTCATCCTCTGCCGCATGCCTCAAGTTGCCACCCTTGGCAAGCGTGTTCCGCTCGATTGATTCGCCAATATGTACAATCAAGACGAGATACGGCGGACAGTTGCCGCAAATTGCCGTTCCTGCGCAGACATCCCGCCCAAAATAAGCCCGCCGCCAGGAAAGCCTGAAATGCCCGCGGAGCAAAGCCTGGCGCGCCTTGGCGGGAAACGCACCCGGGGTTGCCGCGCATTGTCCACTTGACAGCCTTGTTACTTCTATCACATTAGGTTGCGGTGACTGCAGGACGCCAGCGCATTCTGCAGTTCACAATCTGCTGACGGCAACGTCATGTGCGCCCAGGCGCGCATGTTTTTTGAAATGGTGGTTGGAATGGGAAGACGGCCCTGCGGCCTCAGCCGACAAGGACCGACACGGGCGCCGGCATGGGCGTCGGCACCTGACAGTGACCTTACTGGAGGAGAATTTTCATGACCAAGAAGCCCCTCGTCATCGGCCTGGCCTGCTGTTTCATGCTGTGCGGCATCATGCTGCCTTCCTTGCAGGCCCTGGATGTGCCCTGCAAGGTCGTGATCACCGCGCCCGAAGGCGAAGACCCGCATCCTCGCTTCGGCAAAGTGGAGATGAGCCACGCCAAGCACCGCAACGTCTCCTGCGTTTCCTGCCATCACATGTTCGACGGCTGCGGCGACTTCCAGAAGTGCGCCGACTGCCACATCGACCGCGACGATCGCAGCTACGAACGCGGCTTCTACAAGGCCTGGCACAGCGAAAGCGAAATCAGCTGCCGCGGCTGCCACAAGGCCATGAAGGCCAAGAACGAGCAAACCGGCCCCATCGGCTGCCTGCAGGGCTGCCACGAAGCTGCCCAGAAGTAACGGCAGCTCGCATCAGGACGCACCTCGCCGGGGCAGGATTTTCCTGCTCCGGCGTTTTTTATGACGCAGGGAGCGGCGGTGCGCATGCCGCATTAGAGAATTTTAACCTTGAAAAAAGAAGTTGCGAGAGGGGAAACCTTNCTTTGGAAAGGGGGTTCGGGGGAAGAACCTTTCTTCAGAAAGGTGTTCCCCCGAGAGTTCTTCTCAAGAGCAATACGCTCTCGCCGCCCTTCGGAATCCTTGCCCCTCAGCCCATGTACCGCACCAGCAGGAACACCAGCGTGCCGGTGTGCAGCACATGCGCGGCCACGCAGGCCACGGCCGACGGCCAGTGTCGCGGCGTTGCAGGGGCAGGCTCCAGCGTCACTGCGCGCAGCGTCGCCGCCAGCCACACCAGCCCGGCAAGGCCCAGCACCACGAAAAACCCGTACGGGTAGCGCACGAACACCCACGGCAGGCCATAGCCTAGTTCCGCATACAGCACGCCCAGCCCCAGCACCGCAGCGCCGGCCAGCACGGTGCGGCACGATGGCCCCGCGCAAGTGGCGCCGCCGGGCGTCACGCTCCCGCGCAGCCACCACCAGCCCAGCAGCGGAAACCCCGCCGCCATGGCCAGATGCAGCCCGTCCACGGGCAGCCAGTTGAAGACATGCGGCAAGCTGAAGCGCATCACGCCCAGCACCAGCACCAGCGCGATGCCGGTCAGCAGCCAGCCTGTCAGCAGTCGCACCCCGGCGGGGGAACCCGGCAACACCGCCTGGGGCCGCCTGCCCGTGCCCACGGTCACGGACCAGCCGGCAAAGACTCCGGCCAACAGCGCGCAGTATCCGGCCAGCAGATACCGGCCGTGCACGTTGGGCAAGGCCCGCTCCTGGCCGGCGGCGGCAGCGGCCAGACCCGTGGCGACGATGAATCCCCAGCTGCCGGCCAGCCAGCCGCACAGCCGCCAGCCCAACGCGCCTTGGCGTTGCCGGGAGGCCTTCCATCCCAGCAGCACCACGCCCATTCCGGCCAGACCGGCCAGCACCTGCACCACGCGCGGCGGCAGCAAGGCGTCGTGCCAGCCGAAGCCTCCCCAGAAGGTGCGGGAAAGCAGCAGGTCCGGCTCGCGGAAGGACAGCAATGTGGGAAGGCCATGCAGGATATCGAGCCAGAAGCGGGGCTCGCCTCCCGGCGGTGGCATGCACGGCTGCATCCGGTACTGCTGAAATCCCGAATACACACAGAGGATTGCCCCAACCACGGCCAGCAGGCCCGCGCCGCACCGCCCCCACCGCGCCAGCCCTGCCGGCATCCCGGGAAGGTACCGGACAAGCCATTCCAGACCGCATGCCGCCCCGCAGCCGACCCAGATCACGAGCAACGGCGTCCACCATGGCGCAGGGCCGGCCATGCCGGCCAGCCTGCCGCCCACGCGCAGCAACTGCGCCATCTGGTCGGATCCCGTCCCAAGTCCCAGCAAGGACGCCCCCAGGCCAAGCCCGGCCCAGAATCGCCAGGCGCCGCCGGGGGTCTGCCCCCTCCCGGGCACGCCGGCCACGGCCATGCCCAGCACGAAGGCTCCCGCCGCCACGCCCGTGCTCGCGCTCAACACCAGCAACGCCGCGCCGGCTCCGAGCCAGCACCCAAGCAGCAACTGACGTCCGCCGTCTTCCCGCAGGAGCACGGCCAGCCCGGCGCAGGCCAGCAGCACGCTTGCCGACATGAACTGCGCATAATTGGACACATGCATGGCGAAAAAAGGCGCCGCCGGCACCAGAAACAGGAACCACGGCCACGCCTGCCGGCCGGTCAGGGAAAACAGCAACGCCGCGCCTGCCCAGACAGCCAGGGCATAGCACACGGCATTGGCCAGGCGGATGCCCAGCACGGCCCGGGCGGCCGAATCCATGGCGATGAGTGGTCGAATGCCAGACCAGAAGGCCGTGGTCAGGGCCGAACGGGTTTCCATCATGGAGTCGCCCACCAGCTCAATGCCGTCGTCGTCCTCCACCTCCCAGGGCACGGGGAACGGCGCGCCGATGTCCCACGGGCCGAAGGTCTCGAAGGGATTATGCTTCAATCGCTGAAAATGCCCCACCTGCGCCAGGCGGTGGGCGTCCGTCTCCAGGGCCGGGTTGTCCGTCAGGCGGGTCCAACTCAGGAAATGATCCGGCTCATCCGGCGCCTGGAATGGCGGCGTCACCACGGCGTAGGCCATCCCCAGGGCCAGGGAGCACAGGCCGCAGGCCAGGGCAGGACGCCCGGCCCGCAGCGCCAGGCCAAGGCTGGACAGACCCGCCGCCGCCGCAAGGATGCCAAGAATCCAACCGCCGTGCGGTGTGTCCCACATGGCGGCCAGCAGCCGGAGCCGCGTGGCCCTGGCGGGCTCGGGCTGCCATAACCACAACCCCAGCGACGCATACCCGTCTTTGGTTTGCAGGAAGCTTTCCGTCAGCACGTCCCGGGTGACAAGGAGCGATGCGGACCCATGATCCAGCAGCTTCATCCGCAATGTTCCCGTCAGGACCTCGCCAGGGGGCAGGCCGGCGCAGGCATTGTCCGTTGGCAAAAAACGCAGGGGACTCCTGTCCCACAGCAGTCTGGGACCGGTCTCCAGCCGGCAGGAGGTCCCCTCGAACTCCAGCACGGCATTGTCCAGGCGCAGGGCGTATCGGCTGGTGGAAAAATACAGTTCCACAGCCCGCAACCTGTCTCCCCCGGTCAGGGGATACAACGTGACTGGCAGGCGCCATCGGCCTGGGGTGTCGCGCTCCAGAGGCAGCGCCGTGGGGGGGGTGAAGCCGGGCGTCAGTTCCGACGCCTTGATGAACGTCCTCGGCAGGCAGAGCGCCGCCGCCAACACCGCCAGACACAGAGCCGGCACAATGCAGCAGCAGAAGAGAGAAGGTGCGCGAGGAATCATAATTCGTGACACTACCCGGTTCCTGATCCGGCAGCAATGCATCTGGCGGGTTGATGTGCCGCGTCTGGACGTGTAAGGAGCGGACAATTCCTCCAGCAGCCTGTCCGAACATGGAACGCCCCCGCATGACACCGCCCGTCATCCTCGTCAATGCCATTCCATTGGTGCAAGTGGCCACCGGCATCTGCCGTTACGTGCGCCAGGTGTACGCCGCCCTGGAGCGCCGCCACGGTCAGGAGGCGCGGTTCCTGTATTTCGACGGCAGCACCGCCAGCCCCGCCATGCCGGAGCCCGCCGCCTGGAGCGCCCGGGCCGGGCTGTTGCGCAGGCTGCCCACCCCGGCGGCCCTGGCCGCCCGGCTGGCCGTGCACGCCCGCCGGGAACTGGCCTTTGCCCGCGTGCTGCGCCGGCATCGGGTGGATGTGTATCACGAGACCGCCTTTTTTCCATTCCATGTCCCGGCCGGGCTGCCCACGGTGTTCACCGTGCACGATCTTTCCCTGCAGCGCCATCCCCAGTGGCACCCGCGGGAGCGCGTCCTGTATGCGCGGCTGTTTTTTCGCAGCCGCCTGCCCGATGTGACACATTTCCTGAGCGTCTCGGCCTTCACCGCCCGAGAGCTGACCGCCTGGGCCGACATTGCGCCGGCGCGCATCACCGTGACGCCCCTGGCCCATGATCGAACCCTGTTTTACGAGCCGGACACGGCCGCGGTGGCTGCCGTGCGGGCCCGGTACGCCCTGCCCGAGCGTTTTTTTCTGTTCCTCGGCAGCGGGGATCCGCGCAAAAATGCGGCCCTCATCCCCCGGGCCGTTGCTGCGGCCGGGCTGGACGTGCCCGTGGTGGGCGTGGGCTGGCGCGGCTGGGACGATCCTTCCGGCGGCATACGCAGCCTGGGATTCGTGCCGGATGCAGACCTGGCCGGCCTGTACGCCACGGCCCTGGCCCTGGTCTACCCCAGCCGGTACGAGGGCTTTGGCCTGCCCGTGCTGGAGGCCATGGCCTGCGGCTGTCCGGTGGTGACCACCCGCGCCGCCAGCCTGCCCGAGGCCGGAGGCACCGCCGCGCTGTACATGGATTCGCCCGATGATGCCGCCGGCCTGGGCGATCTGTTGCGCCGCCTTGCCGAAGACGACGATCTGCGCCACCGCTGCCGGCGTGAAGGCCTGGCCCACGCCGCCCGATTCTCCTGGGACCGCACCGCCGCTGCCACCTGGGAGGTGCTGACCAGGGCGGCCTCCCGCACTGCCCCCTGAACAACCGCAACCCTCACAAGGGATCCGCATGGCCGACGCCCCCCTTCGCGTGCTGCACGTCTATAAGGTCTATTACCCGGACTCCCACGGCGGCATTGAGCAGGTCATCTGCCAGTTGGCCGGCGCGGCCAACGCCATGAACGTGCGCAGCCGCGTGCTTTGCCTCTCGCGCACGCCGCGGCCGCAACCCATCGAACGGCCCGAATGCGTGGTCCATCAGACCAAGACCCTGCTGGACAAGGCCTCCACGCCCATCGGCCTGGAAATTTTCCGCGCCTTCCCCGCCCTGGTCCGTGAGGCGGACATCCTGCACTACCACTTCCCCTACCCCGTGCAGGACCTGCTGCATGTGCTCCACCGGCCGCGGCTACCCTCGGTGGTCACCTACCATTCGGACATCATCCGCCAGCAGCGCATCAAAAAAATTTACGAGCCGCTGCTGATGCATCGCTTTCTGGGCCAGGTCTCGTCCATCGTGGCCACTTCGCCCAACTATTTCCGCACCTCGGACATCCTGCAGCGCTACAAGGACAAGGTGACGGTGATTCCCATCGGCATCGACCCCGACGCCTACCCCACGCCCACGGCGGAGCGCCTGGCGCACTGGCGGGCCCGGCTGCCGGAGCCGTTCTTCCTGTTCGTGGGCGTGCTCAGGTACTACAAGGGGTTGGACATCCTGCTGGATGCCGCGGCCGGTTCGCCGCACCGGGTGGTCATCGCCGGAGCAGGGCCATATGCCGAGACGCTGCAGCGCAAGGCCGCGGCGCTGGGGCTGGACCGGGTGCAGTTTCTCGGATTCATTGACGATGCCGACAAGATGGCCCTGCTGCAGTGCTGCCGCGGCGTGGTCTTCCCGTCCCACCTGCGTTCCGAGGCCTTCGGCGTGACGCTGCTGGAAGGCGCCATGTGCGGCAAGCCGCTGATTTCCACGGAAATCGGCACCGGCACCAGCTACGTGAACGAACACAACGTCACCGGGCTGACCGTGGCCCCCTCGGACCCGCAGGCCCTGCGCGCGGCCATGGACACCCTGGCTGCGGACGAGGCCCTGGCGGCCCGGTTCGGCCAGGCGGCCCGAGCCCGATTCGAATCGCACTTCACCGCCAGTGAAATGGCCCGGCAATATGTGACGTTGTATCGATCCCTGCTGGAGCGCGCTTGCGTGTAACGATTGATGCAACTGTGTAACCCATTGCGCAACCATGTTGCGAACGTTGCACTCTTTCCCCTCAGGGACTATCAGCCTGCAGCATGATACTCACATTCCTTTTCGAGCTGTGCACGCACACGTGGAACATGGTGGCCCTGGCCGGGCCGTGGATGCTGCTGGGGTTGGTCATGGCCGGTCTGGCCAAGGGGCTGCTGCCCGACCAGTTCGTGGCCCGGCACCTGGGCGGCGCGGGGCTCAAACCCATTGCCCTGGCGGCGATCATCGGCGCGCCCCTGCCGGTGTGCAGCTGCGGGGTGTTGCCCCTGGCCGCGGGCCTCAAGAGCCAGGGCGCACGGCGTGGTCCCCTGGCGTCCTTTCTGGTGGCCACGCCGGAAACGGGGGTGGATTCCGTGGCCGTCACCTACGCCCTCATGGACCTGCCCATGACCATCTTGCGGCCGCTGGCGGCAGTGATCACGGCCTTGTGCACGGGGATGGCCGTCTCCCGCACGCCCGACACCAAGAGCCTGACGCCGCTTGTCCCCATGCGCATGGCCGGCGGCTGCAACACAGGCGGGTGCGGCTGTGACGCTGCCGCGCCATCGCCACCGGCTGCGCAGCGTTCCCTGGGGCGCAGACTCCGCGAGGCCGGCGGGCACATCGTCCATGACATTCTGCCGTCCATCGGGCCGTGGTTTCTGGTGGGATCGCTGCTGGCCGGCTTCGTCACCGCCATCCTGCCCGACGACTTCCTGACCCGCCAACTCGGCCAGGGCCTGCCCACCATGCTGGTGATGCTGGCGGTGTCCATACCCCTGTACCTGTGCGCCTCGGCCTCCACGCCGCTGGCCGCGGCCCTGGTGCTCAAGGGGCTTTCACCGGGCGGTGCGCTGGTGCTGCTGCTGGCCGGGCCGGCAACGAACCTGGCGTCCCTGGCGGTGGTGACGCAGCTGCTGGGCCGCTGGGGGATGGTGCTGTACGTGGGGGGCATCGCCCTGTGCGCCCTGGGCCTGGGCCTGGGCACGGACGCCCTGTATGCGGGCATGGGCTGGAGCACCCGGGAATGGCTGCACGGGGAAGGCGAAGGCGGCCCCGGCCTGGTGGACATGCTCTGCGGCATGCTCCTGGCTCTGGGCACCCTGGCGGCCATGCTGCATGCACGCCGGCAGGGCCGGCGGCACGGCTGCTGCTGAGAAGCGCAACAGTATCTTTGAAAAGAACTGTCGGGGGAAGACCCCCCTTTCCAAAGACTTTTATTATACCGACAGCATATTAACTGTGCACCAGCATAACGAAGAGCGGCCCGGCACAGCGTCATCGCATCCGAGCCGCCCTCGCGTGCGCAGCAAGCTCTCGCAGTTCGGGCGTCCCACGCCCCGGCACCCCTCTGCAGAGGAAGACCGGGGGGGACCGTCGGCGAGCGGCTTCCCGTGCGCGTCGGGATCATCAAAAACAACAGGCCATGGTCTGGGTATCAGAAACCTTACCATTCGTCCACGGTCAGAATGCGCTCTGCCCAGGACCAGGCAAAACGTCGAGAAAAAATCACGTGATCGCCGCAGTATCGTCACACATCTCGCCAGCCCCTGCGATGTTTCAAACATTTTCCAACATTGTGCCTGATTTCGCAATCTTCGATTTTTCTTGCCAAGCGGGCCAATTTCTTCCATGTTGAGCTGTCGTCCCGCGGCGTGCCTTGCCTGCGGGCGCGACAGGACCAAATCCGTCATACGCCTTTTCCTCCGGACGTGATGTCCGGGGATTTTCGCCGGGCATGGGGCCCGCGCGATATATTGCAGTTCTGCGCAACCCAAGGAGACTCTATGAAACGGTTGTTGTTCGTGCTGGTCTTCTGCCTTTTGCTCCCCGCCATGGCGCACGCCAAAACCTTGAAGCTGGCCATGGATGCGGACCCCGAATCCCTTGACCCGCATGTGCAGCTTTCCGGCGGGATGCTTCAGTACAGCCACATGGTGTTCGACCCCCTGGTGCGCTTCACCAAGGAAGGCGGCTTCGAGCCCCGGCTGGCGGAGAAGTGGGAAGTCATCGATCCCCTGACCACGCGCTTTTACCTGCGCAAGGGCGTGAAGTTCCACAGCGGCAGCGCCTTCACCGCCAAGGA
Source organism: Megalodesulfovibrio gigas DSM 1382 = ATCC 19364 (assembly GCF_000468495.1). Lineage (NCBI taxonomy): Bacteria > Pseudomonadati > Thermodesulfobacteriota > Desulfovibrionia > Desulfovibrionales > Desulfovibrionaceae > Megalodesulfovibrio > Megalodesulfovibrio gigas. Next base: position 1,581,041 of record NC_022444.1, on the reverse strand, counting down.
CGTGGCCTGGACGCTGGACCGGCTGAAGAAGAGCGACGACTTCAAGGGTCTTTTTGAGCCCTTCACCGTCGCCGTGGCGGTGGACGACCACACCGTGGACCTGAAGACCTCCAAGCCGTACGCGCTGGTGCTGGCCATGGCCACCTACCTCTTCCCCATGGACAGCGCCTACTACACCGGTACTGACGACCAGGGCAAACCCAAGGATGCCATCGTCAAGACCGATCACTCCTTCGCCAACAAGAACGCCTCCGGCACCGGCCCCTTCAAGCTGATCAAGCGCGAGCACGGCGTGGTGCTGGAGCTGGATCGCTTTGCCGATTACTGGGACAAGGCGTCCAAGGGCAACGTGAGCAAGATCATCTTCACGCCCATTCCTGAGAACGCCGCCCGCGTGGCTGCCCTGCTCTCCGGTGGCGTGGATTGGATTCAGCCCGTGCCCCCCCAGGACTACCCCCGCCTGGAAAAGGAAAAGAACATCCAGCTGGTGACCATGCCCGGCACGCGCATCATCACCTTCCAGCTGAACCAGAAGCGCAAGCCTGAGCTGGCCAATCCCAAGGTGCGCCTGGCCATCGATTATGCCATCGACTCCGTGACCATGGTGGACAAGCTGCTCAAAGGCGCCGCCACCCCCGCCGGCCAGCAGGGCCCCGAGGGCATGGCCGGGTTCGACCCCACCCTGACCCCCCGCCAGGACCTGGAAAAAGCCAAGGCCCTGATGAAGGAAGCCGGGTACGAGAAGGGCTTCGAAGCCACGATGATCTGCACCAACAACCGCTACGTCAACGACGAAAAGATCTGCGAAGCCACCGTGGGCATGCTGGCCAAGATCGGCATCAAGGTGGCCCTGACCACCTACCCCAAGGCCCAGTACTGGGACAATTTTGACGCCCAGATCGCCGACATCCAGCTCATCGGCTGGCATCCGGACACCGAAGATTCCGCCAACTACAGCGAATACCTGCTGATGTGCCCCAACAAGGAAACCGGGTACGGCCAGTACAACTCCGGCAACTACTGCAACAAGGCGCTGGACGAACTGCTGATGCAGGCTGCCGTGGAAACCGACCTGGCCAAGCGCAGCGAACTGCTGCGCAAGGTGGAACGCATCGCCTACGAAGACGGCGCCTACGTGCCCCTGCACTGGCAGAACCTTTCCTGGGCTGCCAAGAAGGGCGTGCATCTGGAGCCCATCGTCAACATCATGGACTTCCCTTACTTCGGCGACCTGGTCATCGACTAAGGTGAACGATCATTCCTGATTAACCACGGCGCCGGGGCTCGAACGAACCTCGGCGCCGTCTTCATGCCGGGCGCACCATGATTGCATTTCTCATCCGACGAATCCTGCAGGCCTGCATCGTGATGGGCGTCATCAGCCTCATCGGCTTTTCCCTGCGTCATACCATAGGCGACCCCGTGCGCGAGATGTACGGCATGTCCGTCTCGGCCGAGGTCAAGGCCGAAGCGCGCGAACGCCTGGGGCTCAACGATCCCATCTACATCCAATATTTCCGTTTTCTCAAGAACGCCGTGCAGGGGGATCTGGGCAACTCCCTGTTTTACCAGAAGCCGGCCCTGGAGGTGATCCTCTCCAAGGCCCCGGCCACGCTGGAACTGGTGTTCTCCTCGGCCCTGCTCATCACCGTGTTGTCCGTGCCATGCGGAATCTATTCGGCCATCCACCCGCGGCGGCTGCTTTCGCGCATGATTCTGGGCGTCTCCACGGTGGGGGTCTCGGTGCCGGTGTTCTTCACGGCATTGATGTGCATTTCGCTGTTCTCCATCACCCTGGGCTGGCTGCCCAGCTTTGGCCGCGGCGAGCTGACGCCGCTGTTCGGCGGGGCCTGGGAGACGGGCCTTTTGACCTGGAGCGGCATTTCGCACCTGATCATGCCATCCTTTGCCCTCACCTCCATCATGCTGCCCCTGTTCATCCGGCTGGTGCGTGCGGAGATGATGGAAGTGCTGCAGATGGATTACGTCAAATACGCCCGGGCCAAGGGCCTTTCGGAGCGGCGCATCTACTGGGTGCACGCCTTCCGCAACACGCTGTTGCCGGTCATCACCGTGGGCGGGGTGCAGCTGGGCATTCTCATCGCATTCACCATCCTCACGGAAACGGTGTTCAACTGGAAGGGGCTGGGGGGCATGTTCAAGGAAGCCGTGGATCGTGGGGATACCTCCCTGCTGGTGGCGTACATGGTGGTGGTGGGGGCGTTGTTTGTGGTGGTGAACACCTTGGTGGACGTGATTTACGGCTTGGTGAACCCCATGGTTCGCGTGGTGGGCAGGAAATAGGAGCGCAACCGTGGAGATCTTGTTTTTCTTCCTGTCCTGGACGCAACCAGCCATCAATGCCCTGGCCATCGCCGGGCTGGTCTTGTTTTTCCTGTGGGTGGCTGGCGGCCGGTTCCTCATGCCTGCAGCCTGGGGACGCTTTGCCGATTCGCACCTGATGTACAGCTTCCGGCGCGACACCGTGGCCAAGGCCAGCCTGGGGATTCTGCTGGTGCTGCTGGTCTCCAGCTTTGCCTGCCCGTGGATTGCGCCCACGAACCCGTACGACCCCGCCTCCCTGGACCTGATGATGGCCCAGACGCCGCCGGCCTGGATGGAGGGCGGCGCGCCGGACCAGCTGCCGGCCTTTGTCCTGGGCGCGGATGATCAGGGCCGGGATCTGCTCTCCACCATGCTCTACGGCATGCGCGTGTCCCTGGTCATCGGTCTGGGCGCGGTGCTGGTGCAGGCGGTGCTGGGCATCGCCATCGGGCTCACGGCCGGATACCTGGGCAACCGGGTGGAAATACTGCTCATGCGTCTGGCGGACGTGCAGCTGTCCTTCTCCACGCTGCTGGTGGCCATCTTCATTGGGGCCATGTTCCGCACGGCGTTCGGGGTGGCCAGTTACGAACGGCTGGCCGTGCCCATTCTCATCTGCATCATCGGGCTGGCCGAATGGCCGCAATACGCCCGCACCGTGCGCGCCAGCGTGCTGGCGGAAAAGAAGAAGGAATATGTGGAGGCCGCCCGCGTGGTGGGTCTGCCCACCTGGCGCATCATGCTGCGGCACATCCTGCCGAACACGCTTTCGCCGGTGCTGGTCATCAGCACGGTGCAGGTGGCCAACGCCATGATGACCGAAGCCGGCCTCTCCTTCCTGGGCTTCGGCATGCCGGTGACGCAACCCTCCCTGGGCTCGCTCATCAACGCGGGCTTCGAGTACCTGCTGTCCGGCTCGTGGTGGATCACCATCTTCCCCGGATCGCTGCTGGTGGTGCTCATCCTGTCCATCAACCTGCTGGGGGACTTCTGCCGCGATGTCATGAACCCCCGGCTGTACAAGGGGATGTAGCCATGCATGCCATGACGACACCCTCCCCGGCAGCGCCGCTGCTGGAAGTAAAAAATCTGGAAGTGAGCTTCCCCACCAAGACCAAAACCCTGGTGGCCGTGCGCGACGTCTCCTTCACCCTCCACCGTGGCGAGCGGCTGGGGCTGGTGGGCGAAAGCGGCGCCGGCAAGTCCATCACCGGGTTCTCCATCCTCAAGCTCATCAGCCGGCCCGGGCGCATCAGTGGCGGCTCCATCCTGTTCGAGGGGCGCGACCTTGCCCCGCTCTCGGAACAGGAAATGCGCCCCCTGCGCGGCGACCGGATCTCCATGATCTTTCAGGATCCGATGATGACCCTCAACCCCGTGCTGACCATCGGCACGCAGATGGTCGAAACCCTGCAGGCTCACCGCCGTCTGAGCCGCCGGGAAGCCCAGGACATCGCCATCGAGACCCTGCGCGCCGTGCGCATCCCCTCGCCGGAAAAGCGGATGGCGCAGTACCCGCACCAGTTTTCCGGCGGCATGCGCCAGCGCATCGTCATCGCCATTGCCCTGCTCACCCGGCCGTCCCTCATCATCGCCGACGAGCCCACCACGGCCCTGGACGTGACCATCCAGGCCGAGATTCTGGACCTGCTGCTGGAGCTGGCCGAGCATGAAGGCATGGGACTGCTCCTCATCACCCACGATCTGGCCGTGGTCTCCCAGGTGACGGACCGCGTGGCCGTGATGTACGCCGGCAGGATTGTGGAAATCGGCCCCACGGAGCAGGTGGTGCACGCGCCTCAGCACCCCTATACCCAGGGCCTGCTGGCCGCCCTGCCCCAGACCCATGCCGGCGAGCCCGGCACCGGCCGGCTGGCGCAGATTCACGGCATCATGCCCAGCCTGTACAACACGCCCACTGGCTGCGCCTTCCATCCCCGCTGCCCGGTGCGCATCCATGCCTGCAGCGAAGACGCCCCGGCCCTGCGGCCCTGCGGCCAAACCGGCGTTCTGGCCGCCTGCCATCTGGTGGAATGATCATGAGCACGGCACTCGTTTCCATTCGCAACGTCGTCAAGCACTTCGATATCAGCGGTGGGCTGCTGGAGCAGCTGCGTTTTTCCGGCGGCCGCCCCACCCTCAAGCGCACCGTGGTGCACGCCCTGAACAACGTGAGCCTGGACGTGCGCCAGGGCGAGACCCTGGCCGTGGTGGGCGAAAGCGGCTGCGGCAAGTCCACCCTGGCCCGGGCCGTGGTCTGCCTGCACCAGCCCAACAGCGGCGAGATACGCTACCGCGATCAGCGCATCGACCACCTGCCCCCGGCCAAACTGCTGCCCTTCCGCACCAGGCTGCAGATGATCTTTCAGGATCCATACGCCTCCCTGAACCCGCGCATGCCCGTGCAACGCATCCTGGAAGAGCCCCTGCGCTTCCATCATCCCAATCTCAATGCGGCGCAGGTTGCCGAGCGGGTGGCCGCGGTGATGGAACAGGTGGGCGTGCGCGCCAGCTGGGCCAAGCAGTATCCGCACGAGTTCTCCGGCGGCCAGCGCCAGCGCATCTCCATTGCCCGGGCCCTTATCGTGGACCCGGAATGCATTGTGGCGGACGAACCCATCAGCGCCCTGGACGTCTCCATCCAGGCGCAGATTCTCAATCTGATGATGGATTTGCAGGAAAGCCACAACCTGACGTACCTGTTCATCAGCCACGACCTGAACGTGGTGCGCCGCATCGCCACCCGCGTGGCCGTGATGTACCTGGGATCCTTGTGCGAACTGGCCACGGCGCGCCAGCTTTTCGAAACGCCGCGCCACCCCTACACCCAGGCCCTGCTTTCGGCCATCCCCACCCTGGGCCGCGGCCGACGCAAGCGCATCCGCCTGACCGGCGAGCTGTCCACGCCCATCAATCTGCCGCGGGGCTGCGTCTTCCACCCCCGCTGCCCCTATGCCTACGAGCCCTGCCGCCTGGAAGTCCCATCGCCCCTGACCCAGCCCGACGGCGCCGTGGTGGCCTGCCACGCCCTGCGCGACGGCAGGATCTAAGGCAATGCACGTGTGAAAAGGACTCTCGGGGGAACACCTTCCAAAGACTTTTTTTAGAATTACAGGATACTATCAGAGTTTTGGAAGGGGAGAGCGCGAGAGGGGAGAACCTTTTTCCAAAAGGTGTCCCCTCTCGCAATGTCCTTATCAGAGTGATTCTGTCTGATTTGACGCAGCCTTGCCTTTCCCGCACATCTTTCGTATCTCCCTCCTTGAAAATCCCGTTTCGCCTCGTCAAGGAGGAAACATGTCCATCTCGCAACGTGTTCTTGTGATCGGCGGTGTGGCCCTGGGACCAAAGGCGGCATGCCGCATCAAGCGGCTCGATCCTCATGCCGACGTCACCGTGTTGGAGGCCACCAGCCATTTTTCATACGGCGGCTGCGGCATTCCGTATTACGTTTCCGGCGATGTCAGTGACATCAAGGAACTGAGCACCACGTCCTTCCACGTGCTGCGCGACGCCCCGTTTTTCCGCGACGCCAAGGGCGTGGCCATCCTGGCCAACATCCGCGCCCTGGCCATCAACCGTGACAAAAAAACCGTCACCGTGCGCCATGAATCCAGCGGCGCCACCGAAGACCTGCCCTACGACAAGCTCGTCATCGCCACCGGTGCTTCCCCGCGCCGGCTCAATGCCCCCGGCGAAGACCTGCCCGGCATCAGCGCCGTGGCCAACCTGGCCCACGCTGCCTACATCAAAGACATGGTGGCCGCCGGCAAGGTGGGCAAGGCCGTGGTGGTGGGCGCAGGCTTCATCGGGCTGGAAATGGCCGAGGCCTTTGCGGACATGTGGGGCATTGAGACCACGGTGGTGGAATTCATGCCCCAGCTCATGCCGAACCTCGTGTCTCCAGGACTGGCGACCATGGCCGTGCAGAATCTGGAAAAACACGGCGTGACCATGCACTTTGGCGAAAAAGTGGTGGCCTTCGAGGGTGATGGCAAGCTGGAGCGCGTGGTGACGGACAAGCGCGTCATCGAGGCCGATCTGGCCATCGTGGCCGTGGGCGTCACCCCCAATTCGGAACTGGCCAAGGCTGCCGGGCTGGACGTGGCCCCCAACGGCGGCATTGTGGTCAATGAATACCTCCAGACCACCGACCCGGACATCTATGCCGGCGGCGACTGCATCGCCCTGCCCAACCTGCTCACGGGCCAGCTCATGCACCTGCCCATGGGCTCCATGGCCAACCGCCAGGGGCGCATCATCGGGGACAACCTGGCCGGCCTGCAGCGCACGTTCCCCGGCGCGGTGGGTTCCTTCTGCGTCAAGCTGTTCGACCATGCCCTCACCGGCACGGGCCTGTGTCTGGCCGGGGCCAAGCGCGCCGGCTACGACGCCGTGAACGTGCACCTGAGCCAGCTGGACCGCGCCCACTTCTACCCCTCCAAGGCCCTGATGTATCTGGATCTGGTGGTGGACAAGGCCACCCGGCGCGTGCTGGGCATCCAGGGCTTCACCAGCCAGATGGATGCCGTGGTGGGCCGCATCAACGTGGTGGCCGGCCTGCTGCCCCGCGGCCTCACCGTGGACGAGCTCTCCAACGTAGAAATGGCCTACTCGCCGCCCTTTGCCGCCGCCATGGACATCCTCAACGCCCTGGCCAACGCCGCGGACAACCTCCTGGCCGGCCGGCACCGGCCCGTCTCCCCCGACGAATTCGGCACCATGTGGGCGGATGCGGAACAGGACGGCCTCTGCTTCCTGGATGTGCGGGCCAATCCCGACGGCGTGCGCGCCGTGGAACGGCTCAAGATGCCCAACTACCTGGCCATTCCCCAAGACGAGATCCCGGGCCGCCTTGGCGAATTGCCCGCGGACAAAAAGCTCGTCCTGCTGTGCAACACCGGCACCCGGGCCTACGAGGCGCAGATCATGCTCGATCAGGCCGGCCGCGAATCCATCGCCGTCCAGGGCGGCCTGGCCAGCGTGGAAAAAATGGGCGTGGACGTTTAGGACAACTTACCCTTGAAAACGAGTGGCGAGAGGGGACACCTTTTGAAAAAGGTTCTCCCCTCTCGCACTTTCCCCTTCCAAAACTTTAATAGTATCTTGTACTCCCAAAAAAATCTTTGGGAGGGGGGTTCGGGGGAACCCTTTCTATAGAAAGGGTTCCCCCGACAACGCGTTTCAAAAGCAAGTTGCCCTATCTGACAAGAAACACCTCCCGACACTGGGAGCGCGCGGGCTTGTGGAACATGAAAGCCATGCCCGACGCCAGGGGGGCGTGGCAATTCTCCTGCAGGCAGGCCTTGGGGGCGTGCTCCAGGCGTTCCAGGTCGCGCACCTGGGGCCGGCAGAACAGTTCTCCCCAGGACGTGGCGTAGACCAGCGCCGCCTGCCGCAAGGCCCGCTCTTCCCGCTGGGCCGTAAAATTGCCGATCACCATGCAGGCCGTGACCACTTCCGGGGCCAGAAGCTGTTCCATGGGCGGGGCAAAGGTGCGATCCAGGGGAAAGCACTGGCGCACCGCCTCCAGCAGGACCTGCAGATCGGCCAGGGTCATTGGAGCCACCAGGGCCTGGGCGGCAATCTGCGTGTGCGGTCCGCACAGGCCATTGGCGTGCAGCCAGGCGCAGAGGCGCTCGGGGGAATGCTCCCGATTGAGCAGTTGCCGCGGGCTGCGTGCGGCGCGCGGCGCGCCTGCTCCTGCCGGTCCTGCCGACCCGCCAGACCCGCCAGACCCGCCAGACCCTGGCGACGAACCCGGCCCGACAGCTCCGGTGGTGCCGGCGGCCTCGGTTGGCTCCCCGAACACATCCCAGACCAGCATCTGCCCCGGCTGGCCGCGGCTGAGGAACTCCAGACTGCGGAAAGGTTCCTGCCGGCGATCCAGAAACGGAATGCGCATGATCTTCAGCGGCCGTGGCGTGAAAAAGGCGCTGATACGCCGCTGCAGCTTGCGCAGATCGTCCATGCTCACATGGGCTTCCACCGCGCCGGAATCCAGGGCGGCATGGATGCGCGCATAGGTGGAAAGCAGAAACCGCATGATCCGCTCGCCCAGCTTCAGGCCCTCGGTAAAGGAATCCGCCGCCTGCGCCTCGCGCCGGGGGTCCTCGCCGGTGGCGGGACGTGATTCCAGCTGAACCGCCACCCCTGCCTCGCTGTGCGGAAAAAAGTAATCCGCCGCGCTCATCCCCCGCCCGACACCCGAAGCCTGGGCAAACTGCAGGCCCGTCTTGCGCCGGAAGGCCAGCCGCATGAGCCCCTGGGCCTCCGTGTTGCCGGTCCGCTCGTATTGCTCGTACACCTCGCGAAACAGGACGGCGTACGGGTCTATCTCCCACATGTCCCGGACCCCGCGATGAATGCGGTCCTTGATGCGGTCGCACAACAGCGGTGAGGCGGCGTTTTCCCGCACGTAGTGATCCAGCAAGGCCACCTTCATCACCGACTTGAACGGACTCTTGAGCGCCTTGACCATCTGCCACAGCGCCGCGCCGAAATACTCCTCCCGGGGGATGGCGGCCAGGCTGCCCATGTCCATCACCCGTGACGACGAGGCATCCCCTTCGCTCCACCGGCGCAGCCGGGCGTACACCGTGTCGGGTGCGCCGGCCGGCGCGCGCCACCACAAGGGCGTCTTGCCGGCCAAATGGATGCCGGTGCGGTAGAACTCCTCCTTGAGCAGCCGGGCCTGGGCCGTGCCGCTACTCTCAGCGCTGCTGAAGCCAAACTGGTTCTGCCGCACGGCCTCCATGTCCATCAGGAAAAAATGCACTTCCACACCCAGGACCTCCGCGGCCCAGGCCTCGATGTGCCTGCACTTGCGCTCCAGGGCCGCACGCTGCCCGGGGGAAACGGCGGCCTTGTCGTAGCAGCACCACAAATCCAGGTCCGAAGCCAAGGTCTGGGCAATGGTCCCGGTGCTGCCGATGGCGCACAGCGATTCCAGCGGAATGGTCTCCTCGGCAATCAGCGCCGCCGCGCCCGGCAAGGCGTGGTGCGCCAGCCCCCATTCCCTGAGGAAGGCCAGAGCCTGAGGGCCGGGATGATAGCCCTGAATGCGGCAGGAGGTATGCCCTGCAGGTGGCACACCGCCGCCCCGGGGCACGCTGCCTGCCTCCAGCAAGGCCGGCAACGCGGTAAGCAGGGCACCGGCCCTGACCGGAAACAAACAGGACGCCCAGAGCAGCCGGCGGCGATTGTTGGCCTGCATGGCCGCTTCCCGGCGCGCAGCGTCCCGGGTTTCCATCCATGTCTCGATGCAGCCGGCCAGCATGCGCCGGCCTTCCTCGGCCTGCAGGGCTGCCGGCGGCGACGCAGGAACCGTGCCCGCAGCAGCGGCCTGCTCCAGGCGGGATTCCACGGCCTGGCGGGCGCAGTCCAGCAGGGGCGGCGCATCGCCGCGGATACGCTCCACCCGGGCCCCGGCCAGATTGCACGCCAGCACCGCGCCATCAATGCAGTCCAGCTCCCGAACGGCCATGCCCTCCATGCAGCACTGGGTCCATTCCACGGCCCTGGCCCGCACCTGATTCCAGCGGCTTGCCTGCAGGGAGCAGGCCATCAGCCCCACGGCCTGGCACTCCACGCGCGAAAAAAACGCGCCGGACAGGTCGCAGGCCTCGAACCGGCAATCCTCCAGCCGGCTGGCCTCCCAGACCACGCCCGCCAGACTGACGCCCAGGAACTGACAGCGCGCCAGGGAAGTGCGTTCCAGGACAGCCCCCTCCATGGCGCAGTCCTCGAAACGGCAGTCCACGAACTGCGTTTCCCGGAATTCGCCACCCATGAACACGACCTGCTTGAAGACGCAGCCGGCGAACCGCGCCTGCTCGGCAAACAGGCGTGGCAACTGGCAGGCAGTAAAGGTGCATTGCTCAAATTCCGAACGGGAGACGTCCACCGCCTCCAGCCGCAGGGAGGAAAAGGCCGTCCCGGACTCCTGACGCGCCGGCCCCAGCACGGCAGCCTTGCCCGATGCCCCCCCGGCAGACGATGGCGGCAAGGCCATGCTGGGCACAGGCGCCGCAACATCCGGCCAGGCCGTTGCCTGTGCCCAGCGGCTGGCAGCCTGCCGCCAGGCGGCCAGTCCTTCCAGCACCAGCCCCATATCCGTGCTGTCCGTGCTGGTGTCATGCCCGGCACGGCCGCCAGCCGCGTCAGCCCCGCCAGACAGGCGCAACCGCCGCAACACCTCGTCCAGCCCGCGGACGTCGGCCCGGGCCAACAACCAGACGGCGTCAAGCACCACCTCGGTCTGCTCCGTCTCGGGCAGGCCGTCCAGCACCTCCCGCCACAGACCGGGCGCGCCGCGCAGCACCGTGGCCAGCAAAAAACTGCGGTCCTTGGGATGGGATGTCAGCAGACGCCGCGCCGCCTCCGCCGCCTTGGCGGATTCCCACTGCACCAGACAGTCCAGGGCAGCCAGACGCACATCCCGCGCCGGATGCCGCAGCATCGCCTCCACCAATCCGGCCACGGACGCATCTTCCGGCATGCAGACATCCCGGGCCAGACGACCGAAGCGCGCCAGGGTGGGCACATCGGCCTTGGGCATGTGCCGCACCAGGGCTGCCGCCAGACTGCGCACGCCCAGCCGGTGCACCGTGCAGGTAAGATAGGCGCTCTGCTCCCTGGAAAGCGGCATGTTCAGCAGTTTTCCCAACCAGATGCCGAAGCGGCTGCGCAACAGTTCACGTTGCAGCGGCCAGGCCAGGGGCGAACCGTGGTGTTCCATCTGCTCCAGGCAGACCAGCACCTCTTCGGGATCTTCCACCGCAATGCGCCGCACGGCCTCCAACGCCCAGTCCGTCTGCTCACGATCCGCCCCCGGCAGCAGCAGCATGCGGTTGGCAAGGCGCAACTGCACCGCCGCAGGCAGTTGCCGGAACATCCCGGCGGCCACCTGTCGCGTTGTCAGGGGCGTCTGGATGGATTGCAGAGCCAGCACCTCACCCCAGGCGCCCAGAGCAGGCAAACGCTCCCAGCAGAATTTCACGAAGGCGACATCGCGCGACGTCCTGACCAGCGACCCCAGCAGACAGGCCAGTTCCTGGCGCTGCATGCCGGTGGCTGGCGCGGCGGGATCGGTCTGCTGCAGGAATCCCAGGGCCTGATCGGCCAGCAGCATTGCCTCTGTCGGCGAACGTCTGCCCCCAGAGACCAGCCCTTCCCGGAGCATGGCCAGCACCCTGGCCAATGGAGACTGCGCCGCGGCGGTGGCCATGCGCAGCTAGGCCCGGTGGGCGGCATCGGCGTAGTAGCCAAGCTGCCGGCCGGGGGAAAGATACTTGAATGCCGACCGGGGCAGGGCCTCCGGTCGGATGCATCGGCGAATCTCCAACCCGTCCTCAATGGACAGATCAATGACCAGCGCCTCCATGCGCGGCACCTCGGGATGGTAGACCATCACCGAAGGTCGCGTGGCCCGCTTGGGATTGGTGGACACCACCATCCCGAACAGCCCGTTGGAGAGCTGCACCACGCTGCCCGGCGGGTACACCCCCATGCACCGGATGAAGGTGGAAAGGCACAGCTCGTCCAGCTTGGCCCGACTGCGATTGAACAGATGCTTCATGGCCATATGTGGGATGAGCCCTTCCTCCTGCTCGCGCTTTTCATCATGCTGCCCGCCCTGGGCGCACAGATTGTCGTAGCGATTCACCACGTGTACGATACGCGCCAAGCGATGGACCCCCTCCCCGGAGGCTCCCTTGGGAAAGCCGCTGCCGTCCATGGCTTCATGGTGCTGCAGGATGACGGGCAAGGCGGCGCGCGGCACATTGGGGAAATCCGCCGCCAGTCGCGCCCCCACCAGCGGATGCTGGCGGTAGTACTTCTTGATCGCCAGCTGCAGCTGCAGCTGGCCGCCCTGCAACGAGGTGGCCGGCATGCGCCCCTTGCCGATGTCGTGCATCAAGGCGCCCATGCCCAGGGCATTGAGGGCGGACTCGTCCAGGCCAAGTTCCGCCCCCACCATCATGGACAGCACCGCCACGTTCAACGCATGAAAATGATTCCGATCTTCCTGTGATTTCGAGGTGATGACGTTCAGCAACACATCGCGTTCACTCAGAAACGTCTGCGCCAGGGAGTGCACCACCTGGCCTGCCGCCTCGGCGGCTTCCGTGCTTTTGCCAGACACCCGACGGATGATGGCCGCCACCTGCGTCACCGATTTGGTGTACTGCTCCTCGCATCGCGTGTACCTGGAGTGGCGTTCCCGGTTGCGCTCCAGGGTTTCGCGCTTGAGGGCCTTCAGCTCGGCAGAGACCGGCGTTCGGAACGTCGGAACGGCCCGCGGGGCGGCGGGGGCGGTATTTTCGGCAGGCGGCGCGGCAGGCACCACCGCGATCGCCCCACCCGAAAGCGGCAACGGCATACCATCGCTTTTGTCCAACACCACCAGCAGGTGCCGCACCCCGGATACCTTGAGCGCATTGACCATGCCCTCATCCGTGAGCTTGAGCGCCTTGCGCGGGAACGGCCAGCGCACCACATCGTCCCCGCCGCCCTGCTCATCGAGCCGAACGAAGAGTCCGATGCAGACTTGCCGCACATCAATGGGATATTCTGTTACTGGCATAACACTGGCACTTGCAACAACGCCCGACAGCTACCGACATGTATTGTAGCCAAGATTGCAGTTCGTCATACAGGCGTTGTACGCTGCCTGATTGCGATGCGCCGCAAAGTTCTGACTGCATACCGCATTGCAGTTTGCATATGCCTGGCTGCATCCCGCAGATCTGCCTTGCTGCTGTTGCTGCGGCTTCTGTTGCTGTTGTTTGGGCTTTTGTTGTTGCTGAGAATTTTGTTGTTGCTGTTTTGGCTTTTGCTGTTGCTGAGGATTTTGTTGCGTGGGCGGCTTGAACTGGGATTGCGAGCCCTGGCCCTGCTGCCCCCCTCCGCCCGACTTGACGCACTGCCCCGCGGAATTCTTAGTGTACCCCGAAGGGCATGCCACCGTCCATGCGCCGGCAGCGGGTGCGAAACTCAGCAGCATGGCAATGGCCAGGGTCATGGACAATCGTGCGCAGCATGAATGTGATGTCATTTCCTTGTCTCCTTGTCTGTCAAAGGCCTCCCCCGGGCTGTCCAATGCCAGGAGAACATCGTTCATACTCGAGCACGCACCCCAAAAAAAAGCAACCGCTCAGGGTTTTCAGTCTGTAAAAAATTCCTCCATCCTGGGTGGGTGTTCCCCTGCCGATGTGGCGGCAAGGGTTTTTCCCAGTTCCGCCAATGCCAGTCGCTCCAGCACATAGCCGTCATACACGGCCGCCACGGTCTTGCCGTCGGGCCGGATGGTTGCCCGAACCAGCACCTCCCGGGCCAGATTGGCCACCAGCTCCACGCGCCCGCCAGGCACGTCCCAGGAAAGCACGTACAGCCGCGCGCCGGGCTGCTCGACCATGAAGGCCCGCATGGCCCGAGCCTGGCGGGCATCGTCCGGCATGCCCGGCCCGGGCAGCGCCGGCAGGTGCCGTGTCTGCACCGTGGCGGGTGGCTGTTCGGACAAGGGCAATGCGCTGCCGGACTGTTCCGGGCCGGGTGGCGGCGCAGGCCGGGCCGGCGCTGGAGGGATGGCCGCTGGTACCGGCAGATTCCCCGCCGCAGGCACTGCAGCCGGCGTGACTGGCGTGACTGGCGTGACTGGCGTGACTGGCAGCGGCGACATGGCCAGCTCCAGCGGCGGCCCCCGGGAAATCACTGCATATCCTGCCCCCAGCACCGCCACCAGCGCCAGCACCACCACGGCAACCTTCCAGGGCGAGAGCCCCTGCGTGCCCCCAGCCTGCGCCGGGGCCGCCGCGGGGTCGCCCAGGTGAAACCGGGGCGGGGGGGCGGACGAATGCCCGGTCGCGTCCTCGGCCTCCCTCGCGGCCTCCCTCTCAGCCTTCCTCGCCGTCTCGTCCTTTTCGACAGCTCCGGCAGTCTCGCCCGCCTCAACTGTGCCGACCGGGGCCGGCGGCGGAGCTGCCAGATCCGATGGAACGGGCGGCACGGGCGGCACGAGATCGTCCAGCCCGGCCGGAGTCCTGGCGCTTCGCTCCCGTGGCACTTCCTTGTGCAGGGCCAGCGCCCGTCCCAGCGCGGCTTCCACCTCGGCCCGCAGCGGCTCCGGCGGCATGTGCCCCTCCCGCCACTGCCGCTGCGTGCGGTGGAAGGCGGCGCGTACGCCGTCCGCCATCACGGCGATCCAGGGATCGGCCTCGTTCCAGGGCACATAGGCCTCGCACGGCTGCCCGCCGGGCAAGGTCAGGGCCAGAATCTGCCGTGTGACGGGAAAGCCCTCCGCCTCCCCGGCAAACCACGCCAGCCGGTGCGCATGCCGCACCAGCCCCGGCGGCAGACGGCCAGGGCTTTCCAGATAGCCCTGCACCAGATGCGCGCAGCACCGTCGCGGATCATCCGGCATGAACCGGGCCCGGCGTCGGGTCCAATCCTCGCAGGTGCAGCGCTGGGCGGCAAAGTCCGGCTGGGGCTCGGGCATCAGCACTCCGTCAAGGTGTAGGTCCGACTGCCCAGGCCGATTTCTTCTCCGTACGAGAGTTGCAGCTCGCCCCGGGTATGTGTCCACAAATGGTTGAATTTATTTTCACCGCAGGCATGGCCCGCGCACAGGTGCGTGCCGGGCAGGGCCTCCTGGGCATTGACAAGATCCAGGGACGCCTGGTCCAGGGCCACGGGATCGGTGGCGGCAAGGATGCCCACATCCGGGACGATGGGCGCATCGCTCCAGGGCAGACAGTCGCAGTCCGGGGTGACATCCATCACGAAGTTGATGTAGCCGATGCGCCCGGCCTTTTGCCGATGCGCGCCCAGGGCGTATTCGGTCATGCGTTCCATGAACGGCGGAATCTGCGTGGCCCAGTCGATCTGTACGGCCTTGGTGGGGCAGCACTGGAAGCACTCGCCGCAGCCGATGCACACGGCCTTGTCGATGACGGCCTTGGCGTCCGCCCCCACCACCGCCGCCTGCACGGGGCAGATGCGCTCGCACTCGCCGCAGCCGATGCAGGTATCGGCATCCACCTGAAACCGCGGGGAATGCTGGTCCCGCTTGCCAGCGCCCGGCGAGCAGCCCATGGCCAGGTTCTTGATGGCCCCGCCAAAGCCGGCCATCTCGTGCCCCTTGAAGTGCGAGAACATGATGCACACGTCGGCCTTGGCAAAGGCGCCGGCCAGCTTCACCTGCTGAAAATGTTTTTTATTGATGGGAAATTCCGTCACGCTTTCGCCCAGCAACCCATCGGCAATGAGCACCGGCGCATTCACCGAGGCAAAGGAAAAGCCGTGGCGGATGGCGGTTTCCATGTGGTCCACGGCGTTGTACCGGCTGCCGGAATACAGGGTATTGGTGTCCGTGACAAAGGGCTTGCCGCCCAGCTCGCGGATGCGGTCCACCACGGCGCGCACGAACACCGGCCGCACGAAGCAGTCGCTGCCCAGCTCGCCGAAGTGCACCTTCACGGCCACCAGCGCCCCGGGGGTGATGAGCCGGTCGAACCCGGCGGCGTCAAACAGTTTCACCAGCTTGCCGCTCTTGCTGTCGGCCCGGGAGCGGGATCGGAAATTGACGAAATGTACCGTGCTGGACATGGTCTTCTCCTCGAACGTGCTGATGATCCGCATCACAAGGCCAGCCGACGCGCCACTTCGCGCCGGCAGGCGTTTTCCACTTCCAACAGGGTGGCCAGGGCGCCGTTGAAGTCCACGGGATCCGCGGTGAACAGGCCGTGGCCGAAGACCATGGCCCCGCGCCGTCCGGCCAGGGCCACGGGCACAGTCTGACACAGCCCCGTGGGGCCGGTGCCCACCTCGCCGGGGACCACGGGAATGTCCGGGCAGCCCTCGGCCTCCAGGTACCGCGACCGTGGGCAGCGGATCTGGCAAAACTCCGCATCCGGGCATGGCGACTCGTTGCCCGTGCCGCGGCCAGGGCAATCCATGGACAAAATCACCGCAAACCGCGGGTGCCCGTGCAGGATGGCCCGCACCCGGCAGCCTGTCTCGGGCATGCCGGCCATGGCCTGCTCGATGACCGCCTGATGCGCCGCGCACTCGCTGGATGCAGTGATGCCCGCCGTGGACGCGCCCAGGGCAGGGTCATCGGTCAGCGGGCAGGCATCGATGGCGTCTTCCAGGGCATCCAGGGCCGCACCGGTCTGGCTGATGTGCATGATGGTATCCATCACGTAGGAAACATTGCCGAAACAGGAATCCACCAGCCCCAGCGTCACCGTCACCCGGCCGGCTTCCATCATGGCGGCCCGGGCCACTGTGGGGTCTTCGAACGGGCCGGTCATGAGCCGGGGCGGATCGTCCACGATGGCCGGCAGGGCATTGAAGGCGGCCGCCACGGCCTCGCTGGTGGCGCGATCCATGCCGCGCAGGCGGGCCATGAGCAGGGCATCCACAAAAAACTGCACAAAGGTGGCGAAGCAGATGCAGGACACGGTCACCGCGGCCTGCCCCGGGGTAAGCGCGCCCGCGGCGAGCACGAGGGGTACGGCGTCGCCGTCGAGCACGATGCAGCCCTTGCGCCGGCTGAGTGCCCCGGCCACGGCGGCGGCCTCCAGGGAAGGAGCCACGGGGATGTCGTGCAAAAAAGTGCGGGTTTCGGAGTCCGCCGGCTGCAGGGCCGTTGCCCCCTGACGCATGGCCTGGCGGACCAAATGCCGGATGACGACGCCATACGCCCCCGCCGGCCGGATGCACACCAGGGCCGAGCCGGGCGCCGCCTCAAAGAGGGCGTTCCAGGCGGCGGGATCAACCGGCTGGCGATTCCAGACGCAGCCTTCGTCCAGGGCGGCGACGAGCGGAGCATCTTCCCCTGCCCCCACCGCCAGCCCGGCCTGCACCAGGGAATGGGCTATCTGCTCCAGGGCCTCACGCATGGCGGCCTCCCTGTTTGTTGGGCCGATTGGCGATCGCACCGGCAGGGCACCCCGAAGCGCTCCAGCCGCGAATCCTGTAGTACTTGGCACGTTCTTCCAAAAACGCGCGCCTGTCCAGCGGCGGGATGGAACCGTCGCCGGCCGGCGCTTCAAAGCATTGCGGCGGCAGGTCATCCTGGGCAGCATCGAAACCGGCGGCGCAGTGCAGGCGGCGGTCCTGCTCCACCAGGGCGGCGCCGGCGGCCGCGAGATCCCCTGCCGAAACATTCCAGCCCGTCACCGCAGCCAAGGCCTGGGCCAGCTCCTCCATGCCCAGGGCGGCCAGGGCCAGACTGCACACGCCCAGGCTCTGGGCCACGGCAGCGGCGTCTTCGCCGCGGGCCACCAGCCGGGCCTTGCCGGACCAGGAAAAACGGTCCACGGGCACGGGTTTGCGCAGAATTTCCTGATGCCAGACCACGCAGGCGTCGGGAAGCGGCCCCTGGACCCCCACAGCCAGGGCCAGGGCCAGGCCCCAGGCGCCGCGCGGATCCATGCACGGCAGGGCCATGCCCTTCACGCGCATGCCGGCTTCGGGAGAGCTGACCAATCCCTCGCCCCGGCCCAGGCCTTCGAGCAACTCGGGCACCACGTCCTCCGGGCAGGACAATCCCACGGCGTCCAGATGGTCCGCCACGGCCGCGGCGGCTTCCCCGGCGTCCAACCCCAGGACCAGACAACGGTGGAAGGCCCGCACCGCCAGCGCCCGGGATCCGCCGCCGATGCGGACGGAAAAGCCGGCCATGGCCGCCAGATCCGGCAGCGGCTGCCCGTGGACGGTCCTGCCGCACGGCACGGGGCAGGCGGTGCAGCCCACATGACCGGGCACGATGCCGGCGGCATACGCCAGTGCGCCCAGCGGTTCGGCCGCCGCGGCATGGCTGGCGCAGGGCGATGGGGACAGCAGCAGATGCCGGGCCGCAAACAGGTCGAAGAATGCGCCGTCGCCGTGCCGGCCGATGCCCGACGCCCCGGCCAATGCCGGCGAGGCGTGGATCAGCCGCAGAAAGACCCGCCGCATGCGCCGCAGGGATTCCGGATCATGCACGGCTGTTGGCTGGCGGCCGTCCACGGTCACGGCCAGCAGATTGCGTCCGGCCATGGCCAGCCCCAGTCCGCCGCCGGGCACGGGCCGGCCGTGCTCCTGCAGGAGGCAGCCCAGGGGCGATCCGGCTTCCGCCGCCGGCCCGACACAGACCACCGCCCGCCGCGGCGCACGCAGCGCATTCAGCCGATGCGACGTCTCCAGGCCCTGCAACGGGGCAGCATCGGCAAATTCCACCGAGCCCTCCCCTATGTGCAGCGTCACGGGCGCATCGGCCCGGCCGGTCAGACACACGGCGTCCAGTCCGGCCCGCAGCAGGGCCGCGGCCAGACGACCACCGGCAGGCGCATGCCGCACGGTGCCCGTGAGGGGGGACACGGCAGCGATCACGGCCCGGCCGGCCATGGGCAACACTCCCGCCGTCAGGGGGCCGGCGACAAACACCAGGGGCGGTTCAGGCGCGGACGCCAGCAGCCAGCCGGCCAGTCCGCGGCCACCCAGGACCGCCCGCAGGATCGCACGGTCCACGGACTCCACCCGCCAACGCCGGCGCTGCAGGTCCACATGCAGCACCCGGCCGCGCCAGCCGGTCATGCCTCGGCCTGTGTCTCCACCGGCACAGGCGAAGGCGTCCCGCGCAGGGGCTTGATGTCGATGATGGGCGTGCCGTCCAGCACTTCCAGGGGGTGCACGGCGATGCCATCCGGAGCCACCCGGACAATGTTGGTCACGTGCAGCCCGATGGGATTGGGCCGGTTGGGCGAGCGGGTGTTGAACACGCCCTGCAGCGGCCGGGTCCGGTCGCCCCGGGGGTGCACCTGCAGCAGATCCCGCCGGGACAGGTGCAGCCAGGTGAGCAGCACCACCTGCTGCCCGGCCTCCAGCCCGAGCATGCCTTCGCGGAACTCGGGCAGGATCTCGATCACCGCCTCCACCCCGCCTTCGTGCTCCATTTTGGGCGCATCTTCCTTGGTGAGGATGGAAGAACGCACCACCCCTACGGGGAATACATCCATGTCCGCCGAATCGTGCGCGTGCATGACGGCCGCACCTCCGCAGTTATTTGGGAAGCAGGTTGAACCGGTGCAAATATCGATAAATGGCCACGGCCAGCGCCAGCTTGACGATATCCGTGGGGAAAAACGGGGCAAACCCGATGGCCAGCGCCTTCCACAGGCCAATCTCCAGCCGCACTATGAGCCAGAGCAGGCCCAACACATAGGCGGAGGCCAAACCGCCCAGGCCGAACAGCGCCCCCCGGGTCCAGGACAACGGCGGGGCTGGCCGGGTGAGGCTGCGCCGGGTGGCGAAGCCGCAGATGGCCGCCGTGCCGATGAACCCAATGAGGTACCCGCCCGTGGGCCCCATGAGGTGCGCCAAGCCGGACTTGCCGCCGGCGAAGATGGGCAGCCCGATGGTTCCGCCGGCCACATAGAGCAGCAGGCAGGCTGCCCCGGCCCGGGGACCGAGAATAAAGCCCGCCAGCATGATGAAAAACGGTTGCAGGGAGATCGGCACCGGGGCCATGGGCACGATGAGGAAGGCCCCCACGGCGACGCTTGCCGCCAGCAGGGCCGTCCAGACCAGACGATTGAGGGAGTGCAGGGTGTGCATGGACATATCGGTATCCTTACGCCAGGAGCGGCCCAGGCATCAAGCACTGCCCAGAGGATGAAAATTGCCGAACCGCCTATAAAACCGCTTGTCGAACCGTCTGTCGGCCAGGATGGCGGCCTGAACATCCAGCTCCGCGGCGCTGCCGGACGTGGTCAGAAAATCCCCCACCATGATCCCGTCCGCCCCGACTTCCAACGCCTGCACCCGGGCTGCCACATCCGGAAAACACAGGTGCCTGCCGCCGCACAGCCGCAGCGCGGCATCGGGCAGCAACAGCCGGAAACAGGCCACAATCATTGCCGCCTCGTCCTTGCCCAGGGTCGGACGGTGGGCCATGGGCGTGCCCGGGATGGGGTGCAGAAAATTCAGGGGCACACTCTGCACGACCAGTTCCCGCAGGGCCAGGGCCAGTTCGATGCGCTGGGCCCAGCTCTCGCCCAGACCAAAGATGCCACCGGCGCACACGGCCAGGCCCGCGGCATGGCCGGCGCGGATGGTGCGGGCCCTGTCGTCCCAGGTGTGCGTGGTGCAGAGGGATGGGAAAAAGGAACGCGCCGCCTCCAGGTTGTGATGCAGCATGGAAGCGCCGGCTTCCCGCAGGGCGCGCAGGGCAGCCTCGTCGATGATGCCCGGGGACACATCACAGGCCAGGCCGGCCTGCACCACGGCGCGCACCCCGGCCTGCCAGGCCGGCAGCTCGCGGGGGTCAAAGCCTCGTCCCGCGGCCACCAGACCCAGGCGGGTGGCCCCGGCCTCCCTGGCCCGGCAGGCGGCGGCGGCAATGGTCTCTGCATCCAGAAAATCATGCGCCGGCGAATCCGCCCCGTGGTGCGCGGACTGGGCGCAGAAGGCGCAGTCCTCGCTGCAGGCCCCGGTGCGCACGCTGACGATGGCGCAGCGCGAAATCTCAAGCGGTCGCGTCAGTCTGGCCACGGCGCCAGCCAGGGCCAGCACGGCTTCGGGTTGTTGGGGGATGGCGTCGAGCAGGAGAACAGCGGCCTCCTCCCAAGGCTTGGCCAGCCACTGCCGGGCCAGGTCGGCGAGCCCGTCCGCGGTGCGGTCATCTTTTGGAAAAATGATCAAATCCCTGTCCTGTCATGGGGGTGTTGTTGAGCATCACGCCGGGCGCAGCCGTGACCTCGCCAAGGTCCAGGAGGGCAGCAGGCAGCGCAGCTGCGGCATGACGCAGGGCCGGCATGGCGGCAGGGTCCACAGCCGCCAGCAGGGCATAATCTTCGCCGCCAAGGAAGGCCTCGGCCACGGGGTCCAGCCCGGCGGCAGCGCAGGCGGCCAGCAGTTCGGGGTGCAGCATGGACGCATCCAGCTCCAGCCGGGCGCCGGGGACTAGGCCGGGCGCTTGGCCAAAGGTCAGCAGACGGGGCAGATCGCGGGCCAGGCCGTCGGAGAGGTCCATGCAGCCATGCACCCCCTGCACTGCAGCCAGCGTCCGACCCGCCGCCACCTGCGGCTCCGGCATCAGATGCGCCGCCGTACAGGCCGGCCAGTCCGCCAGGGCCTCGCGGTCGTGGGCCTCCAGCAGACGCAGCCCCTGCCGGGCCAGGCCGAGCTGTCCGGATGGTCCCAGCACCACCAGCCGATCGCCGGGCTGCACCGGCCCGCGCCGCAGCAGCGGGCGCCCCGGAAACGGGCGGCCCCAGATGGTGACGGAGAACCCCAGCAGCGGGGCGCGTGACAAATCGCCGCCGGTGAGGGCCAGGCCGTGGGCCGCGGCGTGGGCCGCCATGCCCGTGAAGAGGGCGTCCCAGAATTCCCGCGGCAGCCCGGGCGGGACCATGAGCCCCAGGCTGAAGCCCAGGGGATCGCCGCCCATGGCCGCGATGTCGCTCACATTGACGGCCAGGGCCTTGTGGCCGATCTCAGCCGGGGTGAAGTAGCCGCGGCGAAAATGCACGTCCTCCAGAAACAAGTCCGTGGACAGACACAGGGCATCGGGCATGGTCAGGATGGCGCAGTCATCCCCGCGACCGAGCACCACATGGCCGTGCTCACGCGGAAAGTGGCTGTCAATGAGGGCCAGGAAATCGTCTTCCGAGGCCACGGCAGTGGGCGTCTCCGCCTGCAGCAATGCGGTCATGGATCCTCGTGACGGCCGCGCACGGCCGCAAGTGGCGTTGCGCGCCCAGGGACACACAGGCGCGCTCAGGCCCATTCAGGCCCGTTCAGGGCAGGGGCAACCCCAGCGAGACAATGATGTCGCGCACCAGGTTCGTCTGCAGTAGGGAAGCCGCCATCAGATTCAGGATGATGATGCCGAAGGCATACATCGAGCCGCGGAAAAACGCCGGCACGCCCTGGGCCACGGTTTCGACGATGCTGGTGATGGGGCCGGTGTCGAACAGGCTCTCGTGCTCCCGCAACGTGGCGATGCTGGCCAGCTTTTCAATGACTGCACACACCACGGCCGGCACGGCAAGCCACAGCCCCCACACCACCCAGTAATGCTGGTCAAAGGGGATTTCCTTGTCGAAGTACCGCAGCACGTGCTGGCCAAAGCTCGTCCAGACGGCGGCGTACACCAGTCCCAAGGGAATATACAAGAGATAGTTCAGCATGGCGTGTGTGTGCTCCCGAGCTCGGACCTCCGAGACAACATCCGCCATGATATGGGCAATGTCCTCAAAGGACAAGCCCGGACACGACCTGTACGCGGACTTTTCAGCCGCCTGCAGGCCGTTTCCCATGCAGCACGTGGCGCAGGACGGTCTCCAGAGCGTCCATTTCCACCGGTTTGGCCAGATAAGCATCCATGCCGACACGGAGAAATGCTTCGCGGTCGCCAGCCATGGCATGCGCCGTCAGGGCGATGATGGGCACGGTGCGGTGTTGCGCCCCGGCCTCGCCGCCGCGAATGCGCCGGGTGGTCTCGGTGCCGTCCATTTCCGGCATCTGGATGTCCATAAGCACCGCATCCACGGTCCCGGCATGCATGTCGGCCAGCAGCGCCAAGGCTTCCTGTCCGTTGACGGCAGCCTGCACGGTGCAGCCCAGTTTTTCCAGAAACCGCGTCACGGTCAGGCGGTTGACCTGCTCATCTTCCACCACCAGCACCCTGCAGTGGGACAGATCAAGCAAGGACGGGTCCGCCGGCACGGCCTTCGCCTTCTGGTGGCAGTCTGGCTGCTGTTCCTCGGCCACGCAGTCCACGGGCAGGGCCAGATGCATCATCGTGCCGCCGGCCTCGCCGTTTTCAATGCACAGGGAACCGCCCATCATGATGGTGAGCCGCTTGACGATGGCCAGCCCCAGGCCGGAGCCGCCAAACTTTCGGGTGTACACGGCTTCTGCCTGGGTGAAGTCACCGAACACGATGTCGAGCATGGCATCGTCGATGCCCACGCCGGTGTCGGCCACCACCAGATGCAGCATCACGCGTTCATCCGTGGCCCAGGGGGGGTGCGGCGGAGCCGGCGTGGCATACACTTCCAGGGTGATGCCGCCCTGATGGGTGAACTTCACGGCGTTGGCAATCAGATTGTACAGCATCTGGCGCACCCGGCCGGCATCTCCCCAGCAGAAGGCCGGGGCGCTGGGATCCTGTCGCAGCGTGAACGCCAGTCCCTTGCGCCGGGCCTCGTGCCCGAAGAGTTCCACCACGGGCTGGATGACATCTTCCAGACAATAGACCTCCCGGGCCATGGGCAGCTTGTCCGCCTCGATGCGGGAGATGTCCAGGATGTCCGACAGCAGCCGCAGCAGGATGCCGCTGGTGCGCAGGGCCGCCTCCACATACTCCTGCTGCTCGTCGTCCAGGCGGGTGGTTTGCAGCAGTTGCAGCATGCCCATGACACCGTTGAGCGGGGTGCGGATTTCATGACTCATCACGGCCAGGAAGGAGGATTTGACCAGGCTGGCCTTTTCCGCCGCCTCCTTGGCGCAGGAAAGCGCCTCCACACTGCGAATGCGCGACACGGCCATGGCGAAGAGATCCGCCAACGCCTCGACGGCGGTCAGATCTTCCGCGGTGTAGTCGCGGCCGGGAT
This sequence comes from Megalodesulfovibrio gigas DSM 1382 = ATCC 19364, assembly GCF_000468495.1. Taxonomy (NCBI): domain Bacteria; kingdom Pseudomonadati; phylum Thermodesulfobacteriota; class Desulfovibrionia; order Desulfovibrionales; family Desulfovibrionaceae; genus Megalodesulfovibrio; species Megalodesulfovibrio gigas. Next base: position 1,557,108 of record NC_022444.1, on the reverse strand, counting down.
TGGCCAGGGCGATGAGCCCCACCGCCTCCGTGCCCACCACCGCCGGCATGACCAGAAACTGCTCCAGCGGCACGTGCCCCTGCGGCAGCCCCTGATAGTGCGGATGCGCCTGCGGCGCATTGGTGAAAAACCCCTGCCTGCTGTTCAAGGCGTGCCCCCACAGGCCGGGATACCCCTTTGCCCCCCGGGAAAGCACCAGCGCCGGTTGCCGCAGGGCGCAGCGGTCCTCGTGCACCATGGGCGAAAGCGCATGCCCCAGCACCTCGCCAGTCGCCGGATTGATGCTGGCCACAAAGCCGAACCGGCTCCCGGTGCGCTGCATGGCCTGATCGTAGATGTTTTCGGCCACGGCACGGATGGTCACGCCATACGCGGTGATGGCCCTGGCAATGGCCGCCTGGGCCTCATTGCAGGAGGCTTCGCGCTGCAGCCGTTCTTCGGCCAGACGGCGTTCCTCCACCTCGCGGGCCAGGCGCTCGTTCTGCCGGGCCAGGGCCGCCGTGCTGCGGGTCACCTGCCGCTTGAGCAGCATAGTGAGCCCGAAAAACAGGGCCACCGCCGCCACCAACAGCAGCAACGCATGCAGCAGCCATACAGGCCGTTCCTGATGCACGGACGCCGTGAGCCAGCGATCCAGCGACTGATAGTACACGGAATCCCTGGAATGCATCAGGCGCGCCACCTCGGCATCCAGGGTGGGCAGCAAGCCATGCGGATCGCCCTTGCCCACGGCAAACCGTATCTGGATGGGATTGAAAATGATGGGCGTGGGTTGCACGGCAAAGCGGGTGCCCTGCATATCGCCATAGATCCGGTTGACCACGCCGGCGTCCACCCTCCCCTCCTGCAAGGCGATGAAAAGCGCCTCGTACGAATCAAAGGGGACCTCGGTCACGGCAATATCGAAGGAAGCGATCAGCGTTCGGAAGGCCTCGGCATGCACATCATGCAGCAGCAGGCCCACGCGCTTGCCGGGCAGGGCGGTCAGGGTATCGATGGGCGCGCCGTCGCGGGCGAACACCTGTCCCCAGTTCGTGAGCAGGGGGCGATCGGAATAGTCGAGCAGGGGTTTGCGGTCCTCGCGGTAGGCCACCACGGGCAGCAGGTCGATATCGCCGGCCTGCACCGCCTCGAACATGCTGGTCCAGCTGCCATAGACGTATGTCAGCTCCCAGTTGGCGCGGCGGGCCACCTCCTGCAGCACATCCAGAAAGATGCCTTCGGGCTGGCCGCCCGGCCCCACACCAAGCAGGGGGGGGTTCTCATACACCCCCACCCGCACCGACGTGGCGGCTGCGCGCACGGGTACTCCCCAGGCGAACGTCAGCAGCCCTGCCAGCACCACCATGGCCAGCGCCATAGGGTGAAATCCCGATGATGACTCCATGCTCCCCCCGGAGCAGCGCCACATGCATGCGCATGGGCACCATGCCCGTTGTCAGGGGAAGAATATCCTGCCTCGTATAACTACGCAACAAGACATTGCGCATTTGCAGGCCAGCGCATGATGAATGCAGCGCCCTTGCCCGGCATGGATTCCGCCCGGATGTGCCCGCCGTAATGCTCCACAATCTGCCTGCAGATGGCCAGCCCCAGGCCGGTGCCCTTGGGATGCGCCGCGGTATCGGCATGCCCAGTCTGGTAGAACCGTTCAAAAATGCGTTCCAGATCCCCGGGGGGAATCCCCCGGCCGGAGTCCTCCACCCGCGCTTCCAGCCCGCCGTCGGACGCGGGATGCACCGTCACGCGAATGAACCCTGCCGGCGTGAACTTGAGGGCATTGCCCAGCAGATTCAGAAACACCTGCAGCATGCGGTCATGGTCCGCCAGCATGGCCGGGGCGTCTGGGTCCAGGATCAGTTCCAGCCGCAGTTCGGGTCTGGCGGCCAGTTCGCCCTGGATGGTGGCCACGGCAGCCTGCACCACGTCCCCCAGGCGCAGGCGGGTGTCGTTCCAGGCATATTGTTCGGACTCGATCTTGCTCAGGTCCAGGAGATCATCCACCAGCCGGGCCAGACGGCGGCCTTCGCTTTCGATGACCTGCAGATTGGCCAGCAGGGTCTGCGCCCGCTGCATGGCCACGGGGTTGTGCGCCAGGGCCGGCACAATGTGGCGGGTGACGCTTTTGACGGCCAGGGCGGCGAACCCCAGCACCGAGGTCAGGGGCGTGCGCAGCTCGTGGGACGCAAAGGAAAGGAAGGCGCGCCGGAGCTCATCAAGCTGGCGCAGCTTGTCGTTGGCCTGCTGCAAATCCTTGGTGCGTCGGGCCACGACTTTTTCCAGGGCATCATGGGACTGGCGCAGGGCATCCTCGGCCCGCTTGCGCAGGGTTACGTCGCGCCAGGTGTTATGCAACAGCCGCTCCCCATGCACGGTGATGGGGAGAAGGGACACCTCAATGATCAACAGATGGTCTTTGAACGTGGTGCACTGCCACTCGAAACGGCTGATGCCCTCCTCCCAGGCGCGGGCAATGAACCCCAGGCCGGCCTCGCGGGAGGAACGTCCATCGGATTGCAGGGCCGGGGAAAAATCGAAGGCGGTGGCGCCCACCAGACGGTCGCGGTCATCGGTTTCCAGGAGCTGCAACGCGGCCTGGTTGCACTCGATAAAGCGTTCGCCGCGCATCAATAAAATAGGATCGGGCGAACCTTCAAACAGCTTGCGGAAGGTTTCCTCGCTTTCGCGCAGGGCCTGGTCCTGGATGCGCCGGCTGCGCTCGTACTGCCTGAGCAGCCCGTACAGCAGCAGGGTGGTACACAAGATGAACAGCGTGCCCTTCATCTTGCTTACCAGGATGAGCAGATCCGGCGAGGCCCGGAACGCCAGGGCCATGAGCTCATCAGACAACAGAATCCAGAGCATCCCGAACACGAAGTAGATGGCGGCGAGGCTGGCTGGTTTGAGCTTGAGCATTCCATCACCTTCTGCGCATGACGCGCGCAAGGCCGGCCAAAGGCGGACGCGTCGGCTTCTTTTTATTAAGGATATCTTATTTTTTCACCCCTGGGAAGCAACCATACTCCCAGTCGCACCTGGGCGGCGCAATCCGCATCCACCCTTTGACAGGGTGCGGAAATTCTGAATACAATCAGGTTTTCCCGGCATCCCTCTTTCCTGGAGCGATTCATGTCCCATCCGGCTTCTCCCCCCGCTGCCTCCACCTGCCTCGCCTTCCCGGATCGTGACGTCGCCGCCCGGCTCAAGGGCCTGCGCGATTCCCTGGACTGGTCCCCCGAGACCATGGCCGAAAAATCCGGCGCCAGGGTGGAAGATGTGCTCATGTATGAAAATGGTTCCTGCGAAATTCCCGTCAGCCATCTCTTCAAGGTGGCCCAGGCTGCCGGTGTGGACCTCACGGACCTGCTCTCCGGCCACGAGGCCCACCTGCGCCGCTACACGGTGGTGAAGAAAGGCCAGGGCATGCCCGTGGAACGCCGCTCGGCCTACAGCTACCTGAGCCTGGCCTCGCGGTTCACCCACCGGGCCATGGAACCGTTCCTGGTGACCGTCCCCCCCTGCACCCGGGAAGAGCTGCACCGCAACTCGCATCCTGGCCAGGAGTTCTGCTACATGCTCGAAGGCACCATGGAAGTGCTGCTGGACGGTGAAGCCGTGGTGCTGGAACCGCATGACACCCTGTACTTCAACGCCATGATTCCCCATGCCATGCGCAGCCTGACGGACCAGCCGGCCACCTTTTTGGATGTGATCATCTAGCCGGCGACCTGCATCCGGTGTCCTCACCTTCCACCATCACGTTCAACGCCAGCGAGCAGCCCATGCCCCCCGTTCAGCGTCTCACGCCTGCCACGTACGCCGACTTCATGCGCGATTTCCGGATGGACGTCCCCGAAGGCTACAACTTCGCCTATGATTTTCTGGATGCCGAAGCTGCCGTGGATCCTGCCCGGCCGGCCATGGTCCATGTGGACGATGCCGGCGTGCGCCGCGAATACAATCTCGGCTACTTCTCCACCCAGTCCACCAAACTGGCCAACGCCCTGCAGGCCCTGGGCGTGGGTCAGGGCGACCGCCTCATGCTCATCCTGCACCGCCGGGTGGAATTCTGGGTCACCATGCTGGCCCTGCACAAACTGGGCGCCGTGCCCGTGCCCTCCCCGGCCCTGCTCACGCCCAAGGACATCGTCTTCCGCGTGCAGTTCGGCAAGATCAAGGGCTGCATTGCCGAAACCGGCGTCATCCCCCGCGTGGATGAGGCCCTGCCCCAGTGCCCGGACCTGACCGTGCGCGTGCAGGTGGGCGACGGCCGCGCCGACGGCTGGCACAACTACGACGCCATCCTCGACGCCGCCCCGGCCACGCCCCCGGTGCTGGCGCGCAGACCCGGCGGCGAAGACCCGCTGCTCATCTTCTTCACCTCCGGCACCACCGGCATGCCCAAGATGGTGGCCCACAGCCACACCTATCCCCTGGGCCATTACGTAACCGGCGTGTACTGGCACAACCTGCGCCCCGGCGACCTGCACCTCACCCTGGCGGATACCGGCTGGGGCAAGGCCGTGTGGGGCAAGTTCTACGGGCAGTGGATGGCCGGGGCCACGGTGTTCACCTGGGACTTCCGCGGCAAATTCGAGCCCTCGCGCCTGCTGGAGATGCTGGCCGGCCACGGCATCACCTCCTTCTGCGCTCCGCCCACGGTGTACCGCTTCCTGGTGCGGGAGAACCTCGCCAATTACGACCTCTCCAAACTGCGCCACTGCACCACCGCCGGCGAACTGCTCAACGACGGCGTCTTCATCGCCTGGAAGGCCGCCACCGGCCTGCCCATCTACGAAGGCTACGGCCAGACCGAAACCACCCTGCAGCTGGCCACCTTCCCCTGGATGGAGCCCAAGCCCGGCTCCATCGGCCGGCCCACGCCGGGCTGGGATCTCGTGCTCATGAACGAGGAAGGCAAGCCCTGCCCTCCTGGCGAGGAAGGCGAAATCTGCGTGCGCTGCGAACAGCCCGTCCTCGGCCTGTTCCAAGGCTACCTGGACGAGCCCAAACGCACCGCCGCCGCCCGCTACGACGGCTGGTACCACACCGGGGACAAGGCCTGGATGGATGAGGAAGGCTACTTCTTCTTCCTGGGCCGCACCGACGACCTCATCAAAAGCTCGGGCTACCGCATCGGGCCGTTTGAGGTGGAATCCGCCCTCATCACCCACCCTGCCGTGGTGGAAGCCGCCGTCACCGGCGTGCCCGACCCCGAACGCGGCCAGGTGGTCAAGGCCACGGTGGTGCTCGCGCCAGGGCACACACCCTCCGACGAGCTGACCAAGGCCCTGCAGCAGCACGTCAAAACCGTCACCGCGCCCTACAAGTATCCGCGCATCGTGGAATACGTGGGCGCACTGCCCAAGACCATCAGCGGCAAGATCAAACGTGCCGAAATCCGCCTGCGCGACGAAGGAAAAGAGGCGCAGGAGTAGCACAAAAGACGCCAGAGCACGTTGTTTTTGAAAAGGACTCTCGGGGGAAAACCTTTCTTCAGAAAGGTTTTCCCCCGAACCCCCTTTCCAAAGACTTTTTTATTGTGATGCAAGGTCACTATGAAAGTTTTGGAAGGGGACATCGCGAGAGGGAGAACCTTTTGCAAAAGGTTTCCCCTCTCGCGATGTCCTTTTTCAAGATCAAAATGCCCTGGCTATTTGGCCAGGAGCGGGGCCTTGATCACATAGAGGGTGTTGCCATCCAACTGGCCGTTGGAGAGGATTTTCTGCTCCATGCCCTTGTCCGAGCCCCAGAGGGCAAAGTCGTCGTCGTTGATCACCGCCACGGTGTTGTCGTCCACCACCCACAGCCCTTCCAGCTTGTCGTGGGGGTAGCCGTTCAGCTTGACCAAATCCGCCACCAGCGTCTTTTCCACAGGCTTCACACCCTTGGCAGCCAGGGCTTCCCAGCCGCCTTCCAGCACTGCCTGCTCCAGGGGCTTGCCGTCGATGAGCAGTCCCAACGCCTCATCCTGCGTGGTGCCAGGGGCGGTGACGGTTTCCAGATCCGTGCCCGTGGAGAGGTCGATGCGATACAGGTGCTTCATGGCCTCGGGCTTTTTGCCGGCAAAGGCGCCATCGCGCTCAATAAGCAGGAACTGTGTGGCAGAAAGCGCCGCAATGCCCGAGTTGGCGTTCTTGGGCTTTTCCTGCTTGTACAAGTATTGGGCCACCTTGCCCGTAGCCAGGTCCACGGTGACAATGCGCGTGGCCGTCTGCCCCTGGGCGGACTTGTCGGGGTTGTTCAAGGTGGACTGCATCAGCCCCACCAAGGTTTTCTCGTCCGGGGTGATGGCCAGGCCTTCCATGCCGCGATTGGGCCACCGCTTGCCCAATTCCGCCGGGAGCTTGATGGAGGCGCGGGCGTCCTTGGCAAAGGGGTTGATGCGGCCGATTTCCTTGCCTTCGGCGTCGTAGTGGACGATGTGCGGGCCGTATTCGTCGCTCACCCAAAACGTGCCATCGGAAAGGGCCACCAGGCCTTCGCTGTCCAGACCGTATTCGTCCAGGCGCAGGGGGTTGTAGTCCGGGCTGGTGGCGTTGTCATTGAACGGCTTGTCCTGATGGACGAGCACGGGCGAGCCGTCGGCGCTGTAGGGCGTCTCGCTGGTGCCGCCCAGGCCCTTGGCGTTGGGCAGGCCGGTGATGGGCGTGCCATCGGGCCGGCGCAGGAGGATGGTCTTTTCCAGGGTCACGCTGCCGTCGGGCTGAAGCGCAAAGAGGCCAATACGCGGCGTGTAGTCCGGGGTGGGAAAGAACTTGCCCTTGCCCTGGGGCCCCTCGTGGTCGGCATTGGGGCCGCGATCGGTGAGGGCGTAGAACTGCGTGGCCACGGTGGGGTGGGCGGCCATGTCGGAACCGAAACCGCCATTGCGGATTTCGATCATCTCGCCGGCACGAGCCGTGTCGGGCACGTCGTTTTTGAGCACAGCATGGGGCAGGCGCGCGCCCGTGAGGCCGATTTTGGCCAGCGCGGCATCACGCTCGGCGCTGCCGGTCTGACCAGCCCAGGCGGGGACGGCTGCGCTTACCGCCAGACAGACCGCGCCCGCCAGCAAGCCTTTCAGGTTGCGATGCATGATTCGACTCCTTGAGGATACAATGGATGGAGAGATTGTCCGCATAGTGCGAACAGTCCTGCGCTTCCTCTGCGTCCATGGGACGTCGAACGGGTGACAAGATGGTGACGAGTCCTGCCCTCAGGACGCCGGCTGCTGCCCATGCATTGCCTGACGACGGGTCAGGGCCTCGGTGGCGCGTGCGGCGGCCAGGGCGTCTCTGGTCTGGCGCTCGAACATATCCACCTGGGGCATGAGCCATTGGCACGCCGCGCGGGTCTGGGGATGGTCGGTACGTCGGGCTATCTGGACCAACAGGGCCTGAAGCTGAGGCGCCAGGGCATTGAACTCGGCCACGGCGCTGGAGGCGGCGTCCGGGTGGGCCAACATGCGCGTTGCCTGGGCCCGCAGGGCCATCACCTGACGCAGCACCGCCTCGCCAGCCTGGGCATTTGCCTCCCATGGCCCAGCCGGGCGCGGCAGGTGCAGCCACAGTGCCCCGACAATCACCGTGAGCAGGCAACACCCCCACACCACCCACCGGCAACGAGCACCTGCAACAGACGGAGCAGAAGGGATGGGATCGTCAGGACGTCCAGGCATATTGGCCTCCTTGCGGAGCGGCCCGCCGCACCCACGCAGGGGCGGATGCAGGCGGACCGTTACGGAAATCACCTACGCGCCCTGCATGGGGCGCACAGGGTGGCGTTACTTCTTGCCGCCGGCGGGCTTGGTGTCTTCTTTCTTGTCTTCAGCCTTTTTCTCTTCGGGCTTCACCAGCACGGTGGCCGGAGCCGCCGCTTCTGCCACCGGCAAGGTGGCCAGGCAGGGGTCTTCCGCAGGCACCACAGGCTCGGGCTCCTTGGAGCTGACCTTGAAGGGCGCTTCCACCTCGGTGAGCACCTCGTCACGCCAGGCGAGTTCCAGGGAGAGCTTCTGCTTGCCCTTCTTGACCAGCACCTCCAGCTCCAGCTCAATGAGCTCGCCAGGCTTGAGGGTGACGAATTCCTCGCCGCGCTGCACGCAGATGGTGCGCTCCTTGAAGCTGGCCACCAGATCCGTGAGGAAGGTGGAAACGGAATCGAAATCCATGGCGCCCTTGATGGCCAGACCGCTCTTGCTCATGATCGTACTCCTTAAGACTCTGCAATGAATGTGAAGCTAATTGTTAACAACGATGATGGAGGGAGCAGCCATGGCGGCTTCCTCCTGTTCCGACAGTGATGCGGAAGACGGCAAAGCCATGCGCACCTCGCCGCCCAGGGAAATGGCCTCGGCACGCTCACCGCGGAGTGTCTTCCTGCCGGCGTCCTCCGCCATTTCCTCAAGCTTCTTCTCGGCCTTTTTCAGGAATTTTTCCAGGGCTTTGTCCATGGCCCCGTCCACGTCCAGCTTCTTGCCGAACCGACGGGATTCTTCCTTGGCCTTTTCCAGCCGCTCGGCGAGCTCAGCATCAATATTGAAGATGACCCGCTTGAACTCTTTTTCTTTCTTGAACACGCTCATCACCCTTATCCTTCCTGTGCAGTTGCCAGCCCTACCTTGGTCCGACTGCAGCCCGCGACGCTCTTTTTCTGTACAGATTTCGTACAGCACTTGTTCGTCTTTTACGAGGTTCCCCGAACAAGTCAAGCACAAATTCATACCGTCCAAAATTTTGTGGTTACCACGCCTGCGCAGGGCGGCCGCTTCGGTATTGTGAATTAATGGACAAGCAAATATGTAATGTGATTTAATTCACATTCACCAATTGATGCCCAACCGCCTGGAAAACAATGCATAATTCCGCCATAGCGTATCCGCACAAAATTCTTCCCATTCTTTTCAGCGTGGGATACAAGAAGCCACCTTTGGAAACGCACGTTTCCGGGGCCGTTTTTTGCCGTTGTGATTCACCACCCCTGAATTACAAGGAAATGTCGCTTTGAAAAGACGCTACGCGCCCATCATCACTGGTTGTGGCATCATGGCTGTGCTGGCCCTTGGCGGCCAGTTCGTGCATGCGCCCTCGGACCAGCCGCCCGTACGGTTCAGGTTCGACAACAAGGGCGGAGATGTCGTCTTCACCCATTCGCGGCATGTGGACATGGGCAACGCCTGTGCCGACTGCCACCACGAAAGCGCCACGCCGGAACCCCAGCCTGTGCCATGCGGGTCCTGTCATCCGGCGGAATTCGACGCCCGGTGGATCGACGCCCACAAGACCACGCTGAGTCCCGCCACCTGCACCCGCTGCCATCACGCCACGTTTGGCAAGCTGACCTGGAATCACCAGGAGCACGTGGACCAGTACGCCACGAGCTGTACCGACTGCCACCACGGGCCGGACATCGAACCCGAGCCCACGGCCTGCAGCAGCTGCCACGGCAATGCGGCGGACGGCAAGACGCCCTCCCTGCGCGTGGCTGTGCACACCCGGTGCGAGACCTGCCACAGCGATTTGTACGAGCAGAAGACCGCGGGCTGCAAAACCTGCCACGAGCAGTTGCCCGGCGCGGCCGGCCCGGCCCAGCCCTCCTGCGCGTCCTGCCATTACGACGCCGAAGCCCCCCTGCTGCCCACCCGCATGGATGCCTTCCATGGCCAGTGCATGGGCTGCCACGAAACGTCCGGCGCAGGCCCCTTCGGCGAAAAATCCTGCTCCCGCTGCCACACCCGGTGACGCTCATGATGAAGCCACAATTGACTACATCCGTGGAAATCAAGGACACCCTCCGGGAGGCTCCCATTCCCTCTCTGGTGCGGATTCCCATCGAACCCCTCCACAAGCCCGTGGTGAAGAAAAAACAGCTCGTGAGCTGCGGGCAGGTCATCGCCGAAAATCCCGCCAAGGGACCGCACGGCACCGGCTATGTGCATGCCACCATCGACGGTATGGTGGAAGACATTCTGCCCCAGGCCATTGTTATCGGCCCGGCGCCGGCTCCCAAGGAAGGCGAAGCCCCGCCCGTGTTTGAGCGGCCCGAGCCTGTGGCCGATCTGGACACCATCAAGGGCGAAGAACTCTGCCGCCTGCTCCTGGAGCTGGGCATCGATACCGGCAAGTTCCGCCCCTCGCGCACCCTGGTCATCAACGGATTAAACCCCGAGCCAGGTGTCATCGTCAGCGAACTGCTTCTCAAGGATGCCAAGCCCACCCTGGAACGCGGCCTGGAGTTGCTGGAACGAGCCATCCGGCCGGCCACGGTCTATCTGGTGATGGCCGAGAGCAAGAAGACCTCTCTGTATAGCTGCACCGTCGTCCCCTCCACGGATCGCTACCCCCACACCATCGATCCCCTGGTGGTGCGCAAAGCCACCGGCTCGGAACGGCCCGACGATGTGGACGTGATCAGCATCTCGGATCTGTACCGCGTGGGGCGCGTGGGCAAGACCGGCCTGCCCCTGGTGGAGGCCATCGTCACCGTGGGTGACGGCGTGTACCGCGTGCCCACGGGCATGCCCGTGCGCGACCTGCTGGACGCCACGGACACCCCGCATGGCAAGGGCTGGCAGGTGGCCCTGGACGGCCCCATGCGTGGCGACCCCCTGTGCGACCTTTCCGTGGGCGTGCCCGAAAACTGCACCGCCATCACCGTGGTGCAGGAAGGCCAGTTCCCGCCCGTGGGCCCCAACCCGTGCATCAACTGCGGGGAATGCGTGCTGGCCTGCCCGGCGGGCATCCAGCCCGGCATGCTCTCGCGCTTTGTGGAATTCGATCTGGTGGAGGAAACCCGGTCCCGCCACATCGCCGCCTGCCTGGATTGCGGCATGTGCGCCTTCGTGTGCCCGGCCAACCGGCCCATGCTGCAGTACCTGCGGCTGGCCAAACAGCTGTTGGCAGCCAAGGACGCCCAGTTGGCCGAATGCCGGCTTTCGGACTGACACGACCGGCAGGCCATTGGCGAACGGGTTGTTGAGACGTTGCGACGTGGACATTACCGACAAGGACGAATGCACATGGCACAAGCGGCACTCCCAAAATCCTCCCTCACGGTGACTTCGGCGCCGTTCTGGCATTGCGGCAGAACCGTCAAAGGCATGATGACGGACACGTTGATCGCCCTGGCGCCAGCCATGGCCATGGCCGTGTTCCGCTACGGCTACCACGCCGTGGAGGTGCTGGCCTGGGCTGGTCTGGCGGCCGTGCTGGCCGAGGCGCTGGCCCAGAAACTCATGGCCCGCGAATACACGGCAGACGACTATACCGCCCTGGTGGGCGGGCTGCTCTTCGCCTTCATGTTGCCGGCCACGGCCCCGGGCTGGCTGGTGTGCATCGGCAGCGCCCTGACCATCCTGCTTGGCCGCATGGTCTTTGGCGGCTACGGCATGAGCCCGGTATGCGCCCCGGCCGTGGGCTGGTGCATCATGACCATCTCCTGGCCAGACCTTATTGATATCAACGGGATGCTGCTCAACTGGGATCTGGTGCACCCCCTGAGCGAGCTGAAGTTCTTCGGCCTGAGCGCGGTGACCAGCCTGAGCCTGCCCAGCCTCATGCTGGGACAAAACCTGGGGGCCCTGGGGGCGGAACAGTCCCTGATGCTGCTGCTCGGCGGCGCGTATCTCATCGCCCGCAAGCAGTTGCGCTGGTACATCCCGGTCTCGTTCCTGGTGGGCGTGTTCCTCACGGCGCTGCTGTACAACCTCATCGACCCGCAACGCTACGCCCCGCCCCTGTTCCACCTGTTCACCGGCGGCACCATGCTGGCGGCCTTCTTCCTCATGCCGTACCCCTCGGCCTCCCCGGTGTGGCGCACGGCCATGCTGCTGTACGGACTTTTTGGCGGCGCGCTGCTCATCATCATCCGCACATATGGCATCTACCCGGACGGCATGGCGTTTGCCGTGCTGCTGTCGAACATGTTCACCCCATTGTTCGACCTCATCCAACCCAAGCCCTTCGGCGGGAGGTAGCCTGGCATGAAGGAACTCATCCGCATGGTGGTGGTGCTCTCCACGATCACGGGTCTGGCCGGGCTGGTGCTTTCCGGCCTCAAGGTCTGGACGACGCCCATCATCGAAGAGCAGGTGCTGACGTATGTGCAAGGCCCGGCCATCAAAAAAATCTTTGAAGACGCCACCAACAATCCCATCGCCGACCGCAAGGTGATGGCCAAACCCGGCGCGCCGGGCGAAACGCTCTTCATCTTCCCGGCCATCAAGGACGGCAAGCTCACGGCCGTGGCCGTGGAGGCCGCCGGCAAAGGCTACGGCGGCATGGTGGGCGTGATGGTGGGCTTTGACGTCACCCAGGACAAGGTTGCCGGCATCAGCGTCACCACGCATAAGGAAACGCCGGGCCTGGGCTCGCGCATTGAAGACACCTCCTTCACCAAGCAGTTCCGCAACCGCGCCCTGGACAAAGTGGGCCTGAAGAAAGACGGCGGCGACATCGACGCCATTTCCGGCGCCACCTTCTCCTCCATCGGCGCGTCCGACGCGGTGAAGCAGGCGGCGCAATGGTACATGGCCCTGAAGGACGACATCAAGAAGAGCTGGTAGCCTCGCGGGTTCTGCCCGCCGCAAGGAGCGAGCATGGCAAGCATGATGCAAGAATTCACCAAGGGCCTGTGGAAAGAACTGCCGCCCTTTCGACTGGTGCTGGGCCTGTGCCCGGTGCTGGCGGTAACCTCCTCGGCCAACAACGGGTTGGGCATGGGATTGGCGGTCATCTTTGTGCTGGCGTTGTCCAACGTCATCATCTCGCTGGTGCGCAACATCATCCCCAAGAAAGTGCGCATCGCCTGTTTCATCGCCATCGCGGCCTCGCTGGTGGTCTCGGTGGAAATGCTCATGCAGGCGTTTTCGTACCCGCTGTATCAGCAGCTGGGCATCTTCGTGCCCCTCATCGTGGTCAACTGCATCATCCTGGGCCGGGCCGAGGCCTTTGCCGCCAAGAATCCGCCCCTGCTGTCTTTGGCGGACGGGTTGGGCATGGGCATCGGCTTCACCTTGTCCCTGACGTTTCTGGGCGGCATCCGGGAACTGCTGGGGGTGGGCACGCTGTTCGGGGTGAGCATGTTCTGGCCGGATTTCAAGCCCTTCGCATTCATGGTGCAGGCTCCCGGCGCCTTCGTCTGCCTGGGACTGATCCTGGCGGGCATGAACTTCCTGACAATGTGGCAGGCCAAACGTAAAGGCCAGACCGTGGATCCCATTCTCGATGCAGGCTGCAAAGGCTGCGCGGCATGCCGCAAGTTGGACGAGATCGCCAGCCAGAGAAAGCTGGAAAAACTCCAGCCCGCCAAGGGGTAGAAGCGCATGGATACGTTCCTGCTGTTCATCTCGGCCATTTTCGTCAACAACATCGTCCTGGCGCAATACCTCGGAAACTGCCCGTACCTGGGGTGTTCCAAGGAAAAGAGCGTCTCCATCGGGATGGGGGCCGCGGTGATCTTCGTCATGATCATGGCCACCGTCTTCACCTGGGCCATCCAGAAGTACGTAATGATCCGCTTTGGCCTGGAGTATCTGCAGACCATCGTCTTCATCCTGGTCATCGCCGCGCTGGTGCAGTTCGTGGAGATGTTTTTGAAGAAGATGGTGCCGCCGCTGTACAAGTCTTTGGGCATCTTCCTGCCCCTCATCACCACCAACTGCGCCGTGCTGGGCGTGGCCATTCTGGTGCAGCGGCAGGAATACGACTTCATGACGTCGCTGTTGTATTCCGTTGCGGCAGGGGTTGGTTTCTTGCTGGCGCTGGTGGTGCTGGCGGGGATTCGCGAACGCTTCGTCATCACCCGGCTGCCGCGGTCCATGCAGGGGGTCTCCATCGGCCTCATCATGGCAGGGCTCATGTCCCTGGCATTTATGGCCTTCAAAGGCATGATCGCCTAAGGCACAGGAGTTCCAGATGATTATCATCTCCGTTCTCACGCTGTTCGCCCTGGGCTTCATCGCTGCGGGGATTCTGGCCGTGGCCTCCCGCGTGCTGTATGTGGAAGAGGACCCGCGCATCGAAGTGGTGACCGAGGCCCTCCCTGGCGCCAACTGCGGCGGCTGCGGGTTTGCCGGCTGCGAATCCTACGCCGTGGCCGTGCTGAACGACCCCCTGATGCCGCCAAACCTGTGCTGCGCCGGCGGTCCCGACGTGTCCGTGCGTGTGGCCGAGCTGACCGGCAAGGCCATGGGCGATGCCGATCCCAAGGTGATCTTTCGCCGCTGCGTGAAAGATCAGGGCGGCGTGCTCAAACGCTTCCAGTACCTGGGGGCCCAGAGCTGCGCGGCGGCCAATCTGGTGCTGGGCGGGCCCGATGCCTGCAAATACTCCTGCCTGGGCTTTGGCGACTGCGTGCGCGCCTGCCCCTTTGACGCCATGTGGCTGGAGAATGGTCTGGTGCGCATCGCCCCGGACAAATGCACCAGCTGCGGCTCCTGCATCCGCGTCTGCCCCAACAGCATCCTGGAGCTGATCCCGCGCCGCGCTCGGGTGATGGTCTTTTGCTCCACCCAGGACAAGGGCAAGGCCGTCAAGGACGTCTGCGAAGCCGGCTGCGTCAACTGCGGGGCCTGCATCAAAAAATGTCCGGCCAAATGCATCAGCACCGTGAACGGCCGCATCGCCATTGATCAGGCTGCCTGTCTGGCCTACGGTCCGGAATGCGGCGAAGCCTGCGTCAAGGCCTGTCCGCGCGACATCCTGCGCTGCCTGGCGCCCGACGCCGTGGCCCCGGCCCCGCACAAGGAACCGGCCCACATCCCCGACGAAACCCACGTGGCCGACCTGAACGCCTAGCCCGCCGCCAGCGAGAATCGACATGAAACACACAGATTCGACCCGTTGCAGCCGCCGCGCCGTGCTGAAGCGTCTTGGTTTGGTGGCCGGCGGCCTCGCCCTGGCCCCCACCCTGCGCGTGCTGCCGGCCCTGGCCGCGCCTGCCCTGAAACAATCCAGCGAAACCCGGCTCCAGCTGGGCACCATGGTGGAGATGACCGCCCTGGCTCCGTCCAAGGACCAGGCCCGGGACGCCATGGCCCACGCCTTTGCGGAAATCGATCGTCTGGCCGCCATCTTCAGCCGCTTTGACGACGATGCCGCTCTGGCCGCCCTCAATGCCCACGGCCGCCTCGACCATGCCCCCGACGAACTGCTGACCGTGCTGGACCACAGCCGCCTGCTGACCCGCCAGTCCCAAGGCGCCTTCGACATGACCATCGCCCCGGTGGTGGCCCTGCTGGAACGCACCCACGGCGAGCCCGACCCCGCCGACCTGCGCGCGGCCCTGGAGCTGGTGGATGCCGCACGCCTGCGCCAAGACGCCAACTCCCTGCGCCTGGACGCCGCCGGCATGGCTGTCACCCTGGACGGCATCGCCAAGGGCTACATCGCCGACCGTGCCGCCGATGAACTGCGCCGGCATGGCGTGGCCCATTTCTGCATCAACGCCGGCGGAGACATCCGCGTCCAGGGCTCCCCGGAAGGCCTGTCCGGCGGCCGGGCCTGGCGCGTGGCCATCGAAGATCCCGACAAGGGCGGCCGCTACCCCGCCGTGCTCAGTCTGGCCGACGGCGCCGTGGCCACCTCTGGCGGATATGAAATCTTTTTCGACGCCGGCAAGACCGCGCACCATCTGGTGGACCCAGCCACCGGCCGCTCCCCGCGGCAGGTCAAAAGCGTCAGCGTGCAGGCCCCCACGGTGATGCAGGCCGACGGCCTGGCCACCGCCCTGAGCGTCATGCCGCCGCGGCAGGCCCTGGCCCTGATCGCCATGCTGCCGCAGCACGAGTGCCTGCTCCTCACCGCAGACGGTGCGCACCTTTCCTCCTCCGGGTGGGGCCGGGAACGAGTGTGACCGCCCTGAAAGGCCCGGACACAGTTCTTTGATTTAAGCAGCAAGGCCGATGTGTTATCGCATCGGCCTTGCGTTTTCTTGACCGCTGTCTGGCGGCGTGGCATCGTGCTGCGCACACGCATGGCCCTGTTCTTCCACATGCAACCTCCCCATTGCGCACCATGGCAGTCATTCTGGTCATCGACGACGACGAACAAATCTGTGAGACCATGCAGCGCATGGTGGCCCGCGCCGGCCACCAGGGCCTTGCCGCCCCCACCCTTGCCAAAGGGTTGGCAACACTTCGCACCGCGCCTGTGGATATCGTCTTTCTGGATGTCCGCCTCCCGGACGGCAACGGCCTTGATGCCCTGCCTTCCATCCTGGATGCCCCGTCGCGCCCGGAAGTCATTGTCCTCACCGGGCAAGGCACGGCCGACGGCGCCGCCACCGCCATTCACGGCGGCGTGTGGGATTATCTGGTCAAGCCCATGTCCCTCCAGGAAACCCTGCAGCGCCTGGAACGGGCCCTGGCCTACCGGGAAAGCAAGCACGCCAAGGATGCCGCTCCCCTGTGCCTGGACAACGTGGTGGGCGTCAGCCCCGGATTTCGCGCCTGCCTGGATCATGTGGGCAAGGCTGCACGCAGCGAGGCCCCGGTGCTCCTTGTGGGGGAAACCGGCACCGGCAAGGAGCTGATGGCGCGGACCATCCACTGCAACAGCCAGCGGCGGGACAAGCCCTTCGTGGTGGTGGACTGTGCGGCGCTCTCCGAACATCTGCTGGAAAGCCTGCTGTTCGGCCACAAAAAGGGCTCCTTCACCAGCGCCCATGCCGATTCTCTGGGGCTCATCCGCGCCGCGGATCAGGGCGTGCTTTTTCTCGATGAGATCGGCGAACTCTCCCTCAACGCCCAAAAGACCTTTCTGCGCGTGCTGCAGGAAAAACGCTTTCGCCCAGTGGGGGACATCCGAGAATTCTCCAGCAATTTCAGGTTGCTTGCGGCCACAAATCGCAGCCTGGACGCCATGATCGAGGATGGCACCTTCCGCAGGGACCTCTATTTCCGCCTCAAGACCATGGAGATCCACCTGCCCCCCCTGCGGCAGCGCCCCCAGGACATCACGCTGCTGGCCATGTACCGTGTGGGCGCGCTGGCCCAGGCGTACAGCATGTCGCGCAAGTCCCTGGACCCCGAATTCCTGGAGCACCTGCGGCTGTACCAGTGGCCGGGCAATGTGCGGGAACTCTTTGCCATGATGGAAACGGCCTTTGTGGCCGGCTGGGACAGCGACGTGCTCTACCCCCGCCACCTGCCCAGCGCCCTGCGCGTTGCCGTGGCCCGGCGCAAGCTGGAACGCGACGGCGGGGAGGACGGCCGCCCGCCCTTCCCCTCACTGCCGGACGAGCCGTCAGTCTTCCCCAGCCCTGCCTCCCCGGAACCGGCGCACGGGATCGCGCCCGCTCCGGCCAGCACCACCGCACTGCCCCCCGCGCTGCATGCAGACGCCTTGCTGCCGACAGACCCGGCCCAGCTACCAACCCTGAAGACATTCAAGACGTCCATGGAGCACGTGTACCTTGAGGCCCTGCATCGTCATACCAACGGGGATGTGGACCGCATGACGGCGGTCTCCGGCCTGTCCAAATCCCACCTGTACGCCTTGCTGAAAAAACACCAGCTGCCCTCGCGGTAGGGGCTGTTTGCAGCTGATTTTCGGGGGGCCGTCTGTTTCGGCAGGCCTCATCCTTCCTGCCCTGCCTCGCGCCCATCGCAGGCCCCGGGAGCTGCCCAGATCGCCGGCAAACCTCCCGAGGTCCCGAGTCTTTTTTTTCAGAATACTGTATATTGAAGCAGTTTGGGAAGAATTCTGAAAAACTGGAAGGCGGCTTCTGCACTGTGGCGCAAAATAGTGCCCGCAGCTATGCCGCATGTTCCAAAAGGCACGAACCCTGTCTTTTTTTTCAGACTCAAATATTCAGCACATTGATATTCCTGTTTATTTTCGTGCGGCACGTTTTGTGCTTATGCAGGTGGCAAACGGAATGACGGGGCAAAGCCGCCTTGATGGACGCATGCGGCGCAGGGTCCTGAATGGTAAGCACTCCGGACGGTTCAAACCACAGTTTTTTTGGGAGGTAGTATGTCTATCGGCATGTTGGCACTCGTTGCATTCTTGCCTATCTTGCTGGCATTGATTCTGATGTCCGGCATGCGGTGGCCGGCCACCAAAGCCATGCCCCTGGCCTGGCTGGTCACGGCCGCGGCTGGTATCGCCATCTGGAAAATGGATGTCGGGTTCGTTATCGCAGCCACGCTGTCCGGCTTCGGCGGCGCGTTCAACGTGCTGGTCATCGTGTTCGGGGCCATCCTGATCCTGTACACGCTGCGTGACTCCGGCGGCATGGAGACCATCAACTGCGGGTTCCACGGCCTTTCCCGTGACCGTCGCGTGCAGATGATCATCATCGCCTTTGTGTTCGGCGCGTTCATCGAAGGCGCGGCTGGCTTCGGCACGCCCGCGGCCATCGCCGCCCCGCTGCTGCTCTCCCTCGGCTTCCCGCCGCTGGCCGCAGCCATGGTCTGTTTGATCATGAACTCCATGCCCGTGACCTTCGGCGCGGTGGGCACGCCCCTCATCGTGGGTATGACCCCGGTGAAAGAGAAAGTGGCGGAAGCCATCGCCGCCAACCCGGATCTGGCCTTCCACAGCTGGGATCAGTTCCTCAAGCTGCTGGGCCAGTGGTCCTCCATGCTGCACTTGGCGATGGTGTTCATCCTGCCCCTGTTCACCCTGGGCCTGATGACCATGTTCTTCGGCAAGCGCCGCAGCTTTGCCGAAGGCCTGGGCGCATGGAAGTTCGCCCTGTTCGCCTCCGTGTGTTTCGGCGTGCCGTACTTTGCCACTGCCCAGCTCATCGGCGTGGAATTCCCGGCCCTTTTGGGCGGCCTCATCGGCCTGGGCCTGGTGGTGACCGGCGCCAAGAAGGGCCTGTTCCTGCCCGCACAGACCTGGGACTTCGCGCCCCAGGCTGAATGGGAAAAGGAATGGACTGGTGAAATCAAGGCTGAAGACAAGTGCACCTACACCGCGCACATGAGCCAGGTTCGCGCCTGGACGCCGTATGTGCTCATCGGCCTCATCCTGGTGCTCACCCGCATCGGCAGCCTGGGCCTCAAGGGCATGCTCACCTCCCCGGCCGTGACCATCGCCATCAAGGACATCATGGGCTACAAGGGCGTGAACTGGGTGTGCTCCATCCTGTATCTGCCCGGCACCATTCCCTTCGTGCTGGTGGCCATCATGACCATCTTCATCCACCGCATGCCCATGGAAAAGGTGAAGCTGGCCTGGACCGACTCCTTCAAGCGCATGAAGAACCCCACCATCGCCCTGTTCTTCGCCGTGGCCCTGGTGGAAATCTTCAAGCAGTCCAAGGTGAACCCCGGCGGCTACCCCTCCATGCCCCTGGCCATGGCTGAATTCGTGGCCGGTCTGGCCGGCCAGGCCTGGCCCATGTTCGCCAGCTTCGTGGGTGCGCTGGGCGCGTTCATCACCGGTTCCAACACCGTGTCTGACCTGCTCTTCGCCGAATTCCAGTACGGCGTGGCCACCACGCTGAACCTGCCGCGGCAGATCATCCTTTCCCTGCAGGCCGTGGGCGGCGCCATGGGCAACATGGTGTGCATCCACAACATCGTGGCCGCCTGCGCCACCGTGGGTCTGGTGGGCATGGAAGGCCTGCTCATCCGCCGCAACGCCATCCCCATGGCGCTGTACGGGCTCATCGTCGGCATCATCGGCATGGTGCTGTGCTTCGTGCTGTACCCCACCATCTTCTAACGTCCGCATCATTCGCAACGGGGCGGGAGCTGCACGCTCCCGCCCTTCATCCTCACTGGAGCTATCCGCATGACTGCAAAGGCGCTTATCAAGGACTTTGAAGCCATCGTCGGCAAGGACAACGTGCTGACCAGCGAGGCCGACCTCGCCAGCTACTCCTACGACGCCGCCGTGCTGCCCAACGCCATGCCCGGCCTGGTGGTGCGTCCCACCACCTCGGAACAGCTCGGCAAAACCGTGAAGCTGTGCAACGACAACGCCATCCCCATGACCGTGCGGGGCTCCGGCACCAATCTTTCCGGCGGCACCATCCCCAGCAAGGGCGGCATTGTGGTGCTGACCACGGCGCTCAACCGCATCCTGGAAATCAACGAGGAAGACCTGTACGCCGTGGTGGAACCGGGCGTCATCACGTCCAAGTTCGCGGGCGAAGTGACCAAGCGCGGCCTGTTCTACCCGCCGGATCCGGGCTCCCAGACCGTCTCCACCCTGGGCGGCAACGTGGCGGAAAACGCCGGTGGTCTGCGCGGCCTGAAGTACGGCGTGACCAAAGACTACGTCATGGGCATGACCTTCTATGACGTGAACGGCGAACTGGTGAAGACCGGCGGCAAGACCGTCAAGTGCGTCACCGGCTACAACCTCACCGGCCTGATGGTGGGCGCCGAAGGCACCCTGGGCGTGTACGACACCATCACCCTCAAGCTCGTGCCCCCGCCTGCGGCCGCCAAGGCCATGATGGCCGTGTTCGACACCGTGATGGACGCCTGCCGCGCCGTGGCCGCCATTATCGCCGCCAAGATCGTGCCCGCCACCCTGGAGCTGATGGACAACTTCACCATCCGCACCGTGGAAAACTTCCGCAATGCCGGCCTGCCCACGGAAGCCGGGGCCCTGCTGCTCATCGAAGTGGACGGCCACCCCGCCATGGTGGAAGAAGACGCCATCAAAGTGGAAGATATCTGCAAGAAGAACAAGGCTTCCACCGTGCGCGTGGCCAAGGACGCCGCCGAGCGCAATGCCGTGTGGCAGGCCCGCCGCGACGCCCTGCCCGCCCTGGCCAAGGTGAAGCCCACCACCGTGCTGGAAGACGCCACCGTGCCGCGCTCCAAGATTCCGGCCATGATGTCTGCCCTGGAAGACATTGCCAAGAAGTACTCCCTGACCATCGGCACCTTCGGCCACGCCGGTGATGGCAACCTGCACCCCACCATCCTCACCGACAAGCGTAACACCGAGGAATGGCACCGCGTGGAAGCCGCCATCGACGAAATCTTCGACCATGCCCTGGCCCTGGGCGGCACGCTCTCCGGCGAACACGGCATCGGCATGGCCAAGGCCAAGTACATGAAGCAGGAATGCGGCATTGCGGCCATCGAATACTCCAAGCGCATGAAGAGCGTGCTGGATCCCAAGGGCATCCTCAATCCCGGCAAACTCATTGTGGGCTAAGGAGGCGTGTGATGGCGGACCCGAAAAAACTCGTCGAGATGCTCAAGTCGCTGGAAGACCAGCTCGTCACCTGCATGCGCTGCGGCATGTGCCAGGCCCAGTGCCCGGTGTTTGCCCAGAGCGGGCGTGAGGGCGACGTCACCCGCGGCAAGATCGCCCTGCTGGCCGGCCTGGCCGAAGAGATGATCAAGGACCCCGAAGGCGTCAACAACAAGCTCAACCGCTGCCTGCTCTGCGGCACGTGCGAGGCCAACTGCCCCAGCGGCGTCAAGGTGACGGACATCTTCCTGCGGGCCCGGGCCATCATGGCCGCCTACAACGGGATGAGCCCCACGCAGAAGCTGATCTTCCAGCAACTCTTGACCCACCCCGGGCTGTTCAACACCATTCTGGACCTCGGCGCCAAGTTCCAGGGCATCTTCACCAAACCGGTGAACGACATGCTCGGCACCTCCTGCGCCCGGTTCAATGCGCCCATCATCGGCGACCGGCACTTCAAAACCCTGGCCGCCAAGCCCCTGCACTCGGACGTGCCCAGCCTGGACACCCCGGCCGGCGCCTCCAACCTGCGGGTAGCCTTCTACCCCGGCTGCGTGGTGGACAAAATCTACCCCAGCGTGGGTCATGCCGTGCTCAAGGTGCTCAAGCACCACGGCGTGGGCGTGTTCATGCCCAAGGGGCAGGCCTGCTGCGGCATCCCGGCCATCTCCAACGGCGATGTGGCGTCCTTCCAGAAAATGGTCAAAGCCAACATCGAGTTGTTCCGCAAGGGCGACTTCGATTACCTGATCACCCCCTGCGCCACCTGCACCTCCACCATCAAAAAGATTTGGCCTGCATACTACGAGGACAAGTCCGACCAGATCACCCTGGCCAAGATCGTGGATAAGGTGAAGGACGTGAGCGCGTTCCTGGTGGATGTGCTCAAGGTGTCCCCCATGGACACCGAAGGCACCAAGACCGTGACGTACCATGACCCCTGCCACCTGCGGAACTCCCTGGGCGTGACCGCGCAGCCCCGCACGCTGCTCAAGGCCACCCCGGGCGTGAAGTTCGTGGAAATGACGGACGCCGCCTCCTGCTGCGGCAGCGGCGGCAGCTTCAACCTGAAGTTCTATGAGCTCTCCCAGGAAATCGGCCGCAAGAAGGCGCAGCACATCATCGATTCCCAGGCGGAAACGGTGGCCACCGGCTGCCCGGCGTGCATGATGCAGATGACGGACATGCTGTCCAAGGCCGGAGCCTCGCGCAAGGTCCGCCACGTGGTGGAACTGTACGCAGACACCCTGTAACCCCCGCGGCAAGGGGCGCTGCAAGGGCACTGCACGGGCCATGGCTGCACCGCCGCAGCACTGCCCCGCAGGTGCGCAAACAAACATCCAGGAAGGGCTTTCGCCGCTCCCTGACAGATGATAGCCTCGCGCCAAAGACGCACATGAAAACCGTGCGGTTGCGGGGGGAGTTGGAAAAAATCCGGTTGTTCGCGCCATGTATCGATTGATTCATCAATCAGAAGCTGGTACAAGAATCGGATTTCCCCCCGCGCCGCCCTCCCCTGGGGCCGACTGTGAAGGCGGATGCGCAACCTGCTGATTTAGCAAGGAGAACTTAGGAGCGCCCATGGTCAAGAATCTCTACATCATTGGCACGGAGCCGCGCACAGGCAAATCGGCCATCGCCCTTGGCCTGACCCAGATGCTGCTGCGGGATGTCCAACGCGTTGCCTTCTTCCGGCCCATCATCAGTGGCGGACAAGGCAACCGCAAGGATCACGACATCAACCTCATCCTCTCCCAGTTCTACCTCAACCAGCGCTACGAAGACACTTACGCCTTCACCCTGGCCGAGGCGCGCGACATCGTCAACCGTGGCGAGCACGCGCTGCTGGTGGAAACCATCCTCAACAAGTACAAGGGCCTGGAGCGTCGCTTCGACTTTGTGCTCTGCGAAGGCACGGACTTCCTGGGCTCCGACCCGGCCTTTGAGGTGGACATCAACTCGGAAATCGCGGCCAACCTGGGCGCGCCTGTGTTGCTGGTGACCAACGCGCAAGGCAAGTCGCCCGAAGAAATCGTCTCCTCCACGCAGCTGGCCATCGACGGGTTCGAGGAAAAAGGCCTGGACATCCTGGCCACCATCATCAACCGCGCCGAGGTCAAGGACAAGGACTACGTCCTTTCCCAACTTTCTTGCAAATTCCGCAGCACCACGGAATGCCTGCATTACGTCATCCCCGAAGAGCCCTCCCTGGGCAAGCCCACCGTCAAGGATGTGGCCAAGTGGCTGGACGCCGAAGTGCTCATCGGCCGCGAGCAGCTGGACGCCCAGGTGGATGACTACCTGGTGGCCGCCATGCAGGTGGGCAACTTCCTGGACTACATTTCCAAGAACTGCCTGGTCGTCACGCCCGGGGACCGGTCGGACATCATCCTGTCCTGCTACGCCTCGCGCCAGTCCACGGAATATCCGGACATGGCCGGCATCGTGCTCACCGGCGGCATCGAACCCCAGCGCAACATCCGCAAGCTCATCGAGGGCTGGTCTGGCAACCCCATGCCCGTGCTGCTCACCAAGGGGCACACCTTCAAGACCGCCCGCGTGCTCATGGATTTGTACGGCCGCATCGAAGCCGACGATCAGAAGAAGATCGCCACGGCCCTGGGCACCTTCGAAACCAATGTGGACGTGAACGAACTGCGCACCCGGCTGGAAGCCAAGCGGTCCACCCGTGTTACGCCCAAGATGTTCGAATACAGCCTCATCGAAAAGGCCAAGAACGACCGCAAGCACATTGTTCTGCCCGAGGGAAGCTCCGGCCGCATCCTCAAGGCTGCGGACATCCTCCTGCGCCGCGGTGTGGTGGATCTGACCATCCTGGGCGACCCGGACCAGATCCGCTCCGACATCTCCCAGATGAGCCTGGATCTCTCCGCCGCGCACATCGTCAGCCCGGCCAAGTCGCCCCTGTTTGACGCCTACGTCAACACCTTCTACGACATGCGCAAGGCCAAGGGCATGACCATGGAAGTGGCGCGCGACACCATGGCCGACCCCACCTACTTCGGCACCATGATGGTCAAGCTGGGCCACGCCCACGGCATGGTTTCCGGCTCCATCACCACCACGGCCCAGACCATCCGGCCGGCGTTCCAGATCATCAAGACCAAGCCCGGCGCGTCCATCGTTTCCTCGGTGTTCCTGATGTGCCTGTCCGACCGCGTGCTCGTCTTTGGCGACTGCGCCGTCATCCCCAACCCCAACGCCAAGGAACTGGCGGACATCGCCATCCAGAGCGCAGAGACGGCCATGATCTTCGGCGTGGAGCCGCGCGTGGCCATGCTCTCCTACTCCACCGGCGAATCCGGCTCCGGCGAGGATGTGGACAAGGTGCGCGAAGCCACCAAGCTGGTGCGCGAGCTCAGGCCCGAGCTGCTGGTGGAAGGCCCCCTGCAGTACGACGCCGCCGCCAACCCGGACGTGGCCGCCACCAAGCTGCCTGGCAGCGCCGTGGCCGGCAAGGCCACCGTGTTCATCTTCCCGGATCTGAACACCGGCAACAACACGTACAAGGCCGTGCAGCAGTCCGCCGGCGCCGTGGCCATCGGCCCGGTGCTCCAGGGCCTGAACATGCCGGTCAACGACCTCTCCCGCGGCTGCACCGTGGACGACATTGTGAACACCGTGGCCATCACTGCCATCCAAGCTCAGGCCGTGCAGGCCCAGGGGAAGTAAGCGCATGAAGATTCTCGTCATCAACTCCGGCAGCTCGTCCATCAAATACCAGCTGTTCGACATGGCTGCCAGCGGCCGCGTGCTCTGCTCCGGTCTGGTGGAACGCATCCACGAGCCCATGGGCGCCATCAAGCACAAGAAATTCCCGGACAGCCCCGAGGAAGCCGTGTTTGCGGATGAACTGCCCATCCCCGATCACAAGATCGGCATGCAGTTGGTGGTGGACCGCATCACCAATGGGCAGACCGCGGTGGTGGCCAGCCCGGACGAAATCACGGGCGTGGGGCACCGCATCGTGCATGGCGGGGAATTCTTCTCCGCGCCGGTCATCGTGGATGATTCCGTGGTGGAAAAACTCACCTCCATCATCCCGCTGGCCCCCCTGCACAACCCTGGCCACCTGGCCGGCATTGCCACGGCGCGCGAACTGCTGCCCGCCGCGCCCCAGGTGACCGTGTTCGATACCGCCTTCCATCAAACCCTGGCCCCCGAAGCCTATCTCTACCCCCTGCCCTACGAGTTCTATGAAGAACTCCGCGTGCGCCGCTACGGCTTCCACGGCACTTCCCACGGCTATGTCTTCGGCAAGACCGCCGAGTTCCTGGGCCGCGCCCCCGAGGAAACCAGCGCCATCACCATCCACCTGGGCAACGGCTGCTCCATGGACGCCGTGAAGCGCGGCAAGTGCATCGACACCTCCATGGGCCTCACCCCCCTGGCCGGCCTGATGATGGGCACCCGCTGCGGCGACGTGGACCCGGCCGTCTATCCCTTCCTGGCCGAGCGCAAGGGCCTGACCGTGAAGGACATTGACGCCATCTGCAACAAGCAGAGCGGGCTCAAGGGCGTGTGCGGCGTGAACGACATGCGCGATGTGCATGCCCGTCGCGCTGCCGGGGACGAAAAGGCCCAGCTGGCCTTCACCATGTTCTGCCGTCGCGTCACCCATTACGTGGGCGCGTACATGGCGCTGCTTGGCGAATGCCATGCCCTCAGCTTCACAGCAGGCATCGGGGAAAACGACGTGGACGTGCGCCAGCAGGTCTGCCAGACCCTGGGCTACCTGGGCGCCAAGATCGATGCCGAAAAGAACAAGACCCTCAAGCGCGGCCAGCCCGGCGACATCAGCACCGACGATTCGCCCATCCGCATTCTGGTGATGCCCACCAACGAAGAACTGGCCATCGCCCAGCAGACGCTTGCGCTGCTGCAAACCATCTAAGGAGATTCCCATGACGAAACAGGAGATGGTCGACCTGTTCCGGCAAAAAGCCGAACTGGTTTCCGCCAAGGTGATTCCCATCGCCTCCATGAAGGACGCATACGCCTATGCCATCGACGCTTGCGTGAACAAGGAGGCCTGCCAGTTGCTCATCAGCGGCTGCGGCGAGGCCATCTCCGATACAGCCGGGGCGCTGTGCGAGCAGAAGCCGGCGCCCCGCATCGTCGCGGCCCCGCAGCTCAAGGACAAGGAGCTCAAGGCCTTTACCAAGCTGACTGAAGAACGCGGCATCCAGGTGCTCACCCAGGGCATGCGCCAGCACCTGGCCGGCATCGACGTGGCCTTCACCACCTGCGATTACGGCATCGCGGAGACGGGCAGCATCGTCATCGACTCCGCCAGCGAGGAACTGCGCCTGGCCACCATGATTGCCGAAGTGCACGTGGCTGTGCTGCGCCTCAAGGATCTGGTCCACATGGCCTACGACGTCGAACAGCAGCTCGACGCCCGCATGAAAAAGGCGCCCTCGTACATGGCCTTCATCACTGGCGCGTCCCGCACGGCGGATATCGAACGCGTGCTGGCCATTGGCGTCCATGGCCCGCTGGAACTGCACATCCTGCTGCTGGAGGACTAATCCATGCAAACCGCACAGACTCTTGAGCAATACAAAGCCGAACTCCGCGATTCCCTGGACAACGAGTTCCTGCGCAAAACCCTGGACAACTTTGCCGTGGCCTACCGCACCGGCCGGGAAAACGCCTTCAAAGGCATCGACCTGCCCGGGCTGATTGCCGAAATCGCCGCGGCCAAGGACGATTCCGTGGCCCGCCTGGACGAGCTGTACGCCGAATTCAAAAAGAATGCGGAAGCCATCGGCATCCACGTCCACATGGCCAGGACGGCCCTGGAAGCCAACGAAATCATCGCCCGCATTGCCGAAGAGAACAACTGCAAGACCATCGTCAAGTCCAAGTCCATGACGGCGGAAGAAACCCTGCTCAACCACCACCTGGAAGACAAGGGCCTGCACGTCACGGAAACCGACCTGGGCGAATGGATCATCCAGTTGCGGCACGAAGGCCCCTCGCACATGGTCATGCCGGCCATCCACCTTTCCCGCTATCAGGTGGCGGACCTGTTCTCCCAGGTCACCAAAAAGGATCAGGATTCCGACATCCAGAAGCTCGTCAAGGTGGCCCGCCGCGAACTGCGCGTGAAATACGCCGAGGCGGACATGGGCATCTCCGGCGGCAACTTCGCCATTGCCGACAGCGCCACCATTGGTCTGGTGACCAACGAAGGCAACGCCCGCCTGGTGACCACCCTGCCCCGCGTGCACGTGGCCTTGCTGGGGCTGGACAAGCTCACCCCCACCCTGCACGACGCCCTGCGCGTGCTGCGCGCCCTGCCCAGAAACGCCACCGGCCAGCAGATCACCTCCTACGCCACCTGGATCACCGGCCCCAACGAATGCGGCGCCTGCGAAGACAACAAGAAGATCATGCATGTGGTCTTCCTGGATAACGGCCGCCGCGCCCTGGCCAAGGACCCGGACTTCAAGCAGGTGCTGCGCTGCGTGCGCTGCGGCGCGTGCGCCAACGTCTGCCCCGTGTACCGCATGGTGGGCGGCCACAAGTACGGGCACATCTATATTGGCGCCATCGGCCTCATCCTCACGTACTTCTTCCATGGCCGGGAAAAAGCCAAGCATCTGGTGCAAAACTGCATCAACTGCCAGAGCTGCAAGGCCATCTGCCCTGCCGGGATCGACCTGCCCCGGCTCATCAAGGAAATTCACGCCCGCATCCAGAATGAGGAAGGCCACCCCATGCAGGGGCAGCTGCTGGGCATGATGATGAAGAATCGCAAGCTGTTCCACGGCCTGTTGCGCGCGGCCAACTGGGCGCAGCGGCCCTTCGTGGGCAAGGGGCAAACCGGCGGCCGGTTCATCCGGCACCTGCCCATGGTCTTCGCCAAGGATCAGGACTTCCGCGCCCTGCCAGCCGTGGCCGAAACGCCCTTCCGCGATCTTTGGGAAAAAGGGCTCAAGCAGGAGATCAACCCCAAGCCCGGCCAGCATGCCAGCATGAAGGTGGCGCTGTTCTCCGGCTGCGTGCACGACTTCGTGTACCCTGAGCAGTTCGTGGCTGCTGCCAAGGCCATGGCCGGCAAGAACGCCCAGATTGACTACCCCATGCAGCAGAGCTGCTGCGGCCTGCCCCTGCAGATGATGGGCGAGCTGCCTGCCGCCCGCGACGTGGCCTTGCAGAACCTCCTGGCCATGGACCCCGCAGAGTACGACTACATCGTCACCTCCTGCGCCTCCTGCGCCTCCCATCTCAAGCACAACTACCCGAAACTGCTTGAGGATCGGCCGGACCTCGCCTTCAAGGCCACCCAGTTCGCCGAAAAGGTCATCGACTTCTCCTCCTTTGTGCATGATGTGCTCAAGGTGGCCCCCAAGACGGGTGCAGGCAAGAAAGTCACCTACCACGCTCCCTGCCACCTCTGCCGCGGGCTGGACGTGCGCGAGGCCCCGCGGGCGCTTATCAGCGCCAGCGGCAACGAATACGTGCCCTGCGCCGAAGAGGAAGTCTGCTGCGGCTTTGGCGGCACGTACGGCATGAAGTTCGCCGAGATCTCCAATACCCTGCTGCAGAAAAAGCTGGACAATATCGTAGCTTCCGGCGCATCAGTAATCGTTACTGATTGTCCCGGATGTGTCATGCAGATCCGGGGCGGGATGGAAAAACGCCAAGGGCAGAAGGTCGAAGTCAAGCACATCGCTGAACTGCTTGGCTAATTCCTGACGCATACCCCCACAGAGACAGGAGATTGGGCCATGGATCTGAACACGCTCAGAGAGACGGCACGGGCAAAGCTCAAAGGCTATTGCCGCGTCTGCTCCTTCTGCAACGGCATTGCCTGCCGCGGTGAAGTCCCCGGCATGGGCGGCGTAGGCTCCGGCAGTTCGTTCAAGGCCAATGTGGAGGCCCTGGCCCATCACCTGCTGAACATGCGCACCATTCACGAGGTGCGCGACCCTCGCACCAACCTGACGCTCTTTGGCTGCGAGCTGGACATGCCCGTCATGGCGGCGCCCATGACCGGCTCCACATACAATATGGGCGGGGCCATCTCCGAAGAAGACCTCGCCACCTCCCTGCTCATGGGCAGCCTGCAGGCCGGAGTGATGGGCATGATTGGCGACGGCGCCGACCCCACCATGTACGCCTCCGGCCTGGCTGCCATCCGGGGAACCAAAGGCCGCGGCATCGCCATCATCAAGCCGCGCGGCCAGAAGGAAATCATCGCCCGCATCCAGGAAGCGGAAGCCGCCGGTGCGGCGGCGGTGGGCGTGGACATCGACGGCGCAGGGCTCATCACCATGAGCCTCAAGGGTCAACCCGTGGGGCCCAAGAGCCTGCGCGAACTGCGCGAAATCATCCAGGCCACCAGCCTGCCTTTCATCATCAAGGGCATCATGACCCCCGTGGAAGCGGAAATGGCCGTGGAAGCCGGCGCGGCCGGCATTGTGGTCTCCAACCATGGCGGCCGGGTGCTGGATTCCACCCCCGGCGTGGCCGAGGTGCTGCCCTGGATTGCCGAAAAAGTCCGCAACCACACCGTGGTGCTGGCCGACGGCGGCGTGCGCAACGGGGCGGACGTGCTCAAGCTCCTGGCCCTGGGCGCGCAGGCCGTGCTGGTGGGCCGTCCCCTGGCCATCGGCGCCGTGGGCGGTGGCCCCGAAGGCGTGGCCCTGCTGCTGAACAACATGCGTACGGAACTCATCCAGTCCATGCTGCTCACGGCCACGGCGGATGTGCGCCACGTGGACCGCAAAATCCTCTTCCTGCGCCAGGCCTCTGCCCTCGGCTAGGACAAGTTCTCTTTAAAAGGAGTCCTCGGGGGAAAACCTTTCTAAAGAAAGGTTCTTCCCCCGAACCCCCTTTNACCCCCTTTCCAAAGACTTTTCATTGTGATTCAAGGTCACTATCCAAGTTTTGGAAGGGGAGCGCTTTTCGTGACGAAGGGTGCTCCCCTTTTTCTGACGCCTGCTATGCCTCTCGATGCAAAAGGGCGTTGCCCTGACAGCGGCACGTGGAATTGGTGGTGACACCAATCCATGCGCATCGCCGCCACTGCAGCAGCATTTTTGAATTGATCCCTCCCCTGTCCCCGTATTGCACTCTGGTTTTCCTCGCTGGCGCATGATAGGAGTGCGGCAAAGAGGGAATTGCCATGACTGCACCTGCCTTCACTATGGATATGGCGCTGGTTTTCTGCGTCACCGGCGCCACCATCTTTCTGTTCATCACCCAGTGGGTCCGTGTGGACGTCACGGCCATCCTGGCCATGCTGGCCCTGGCCTTGCTGGGGCTGGTGGAGCCGCGCCAGACCTTCCAGGGCTTGTCCTCCACGGCCGTGGTGTCCATCATCGCCGTGGTCATCATGGGCCGCGGACTGGACCACACCGGCGTCATCACCAACGCCGTGCGCCCCCTCATGCGCATGGCCCAGGGCAGCCGATCCCGCATGCTGGCGCTGCTGTGCACGGCAATCGCGGTGATTTCCAGCTTCATGCAGAACATCGGCGCAGCGGCGTTGTTCCTGCCGGCAGTCAAGCGCCTCTCCAGCCAGACGGGCATTCCCCTCTCCCGGCTGCTCATGCCCGTGGGTTTCTGCGCCATCCTGGGTGGCACGGTGACGCTGGTGGGCTCCTCCCCGCTGATCATGCTCAACGACCTCATGCGGCCCTTCGGCCTCAAGCCCTTCGGCCTGTTCAGCGTCACGCCCATCGGCCTGGCCCTGGTGGGGCTGGGCATCGCCTACTTCCTGCTGCTGGGCAACGCAGCCCTGCCCAGGATGCGCGCCGGGCAGCAGGCGTCGCCCGCGCCGGAGGCGCTGCAATTCTATCCCGAACTGGGCCGGCTGTTCGAGGTGCACGTGCCCCCGGCCTCGCCCTTCAGCCGCTCAACCGAGGTCATGATCACGGATCTGTGCGACTGCCACAACATCCACACCGTGGCCCTGGCTCCCCAGGGCGGCAAGGACATCCTCATCCCGCCGGATCGGGAAATGTTCATCCGATCCGGGAGCATCTTTGCGGCCTACGGCCCGGAGGACGGCATGCGCGAGGCCGCCGCCACCTTTGGCTGGGAGGTGCGCGAGCACCTGACGCACTTTGCCGGCCCCCTCTCGCCAGACATGGCCGGCGTGGTGGAAGCCGTGGTGCCGCCGCATTCCGCCTTCCAGGGCAAGACCATTTCCGACATCCGCTTCCGTCACACGCACCATCTGGCGCCCCTGGCCCTGAACCGCGAGGGCGAAAAGCTCTACCAGCAGTTGGCCGGGCACCCGCTGAATCCCGGCGACACCATCCTCATGTTCGGCACCTGGGAGGCCTTCCACGCCATGCGGCCGGCGCGGGAACTGCTCTTCGTCCAGCCCCTGGATCACGAAATCCTGCACCCGCGCAAGGCCGGGCTGGCTGGCTTCTGGTTCATGGCCGCCACCCTGCTGGCCATTTTCTCGGGATTGCCCCTGTCCGTGTGCCTCATGAGCGGAGCCATGGGCATGGTGGTGACCAAGGTCCTGACCATCGACGAGGCCTACCGCGGCGTGGACTGGCGCACCGTGTTCCTGCTGGCCGGCCTCATCCCCCTGGGCACGGCCATGGAAAAAAGCCAGGCTGCGGCCTGGCTGGCGCATCAGGTGCTGGCCTTCACGGGCGAGGCCCTGGCCACGCCGTTCGTGTTTTATCTGGTCATCGCGACGCTTTCCACGGGCATCACCCTGGTGGTGTCCAACGTGGGAGCCATGGTGCTGCTGACACCGCTGGTCATCGACATCGCCGGCGGTGTGGGGGCAGACCCGCGCATGGCCGCCCTGGTGGCGGCGCTGGCGGCATCCAACTCGTTCCTGCTGCCCACGCATCAGGTGAACGCCCTGTACATGGGCGCTGGCGGCTACTCGGCCGGGGACTTCCTCCGGGCTGGCGGCCCCTTGTCCGTGCTGTACGTGCTGCTGCTGGCGGCAATGGCGTCGCTGTATTAGGGCCTGTTGTTTTTGAAAAGATCTCTCGGGGGAACACCTTTCTGAAGAAAGGT